>JANORP010000334.1:0-13404 GCA_031415375.1 Bacteroidota bacterium
GAGCTGATCGCCTAGAGCCTGGGTGTCAAGGCACCGAGCATGTGTCCGCCAGCCTTTGTGACGACGCTTGCTGGGCGATTGAATGTGCTTTATGGAAACCTTCGTAACCGCGAACCGCTCATTACCCCTGAGACCACGCTCAGTGCAAGGCATGTCTTTAACTATGACGGCACCAAGATTTGCCGCGCATTGGGATTTGAATACACCTCGATCGCGCAGTGCATTCAAGAGACGGGCAGCCAATTCCTAAAAGAACATGGACATTAAGGTCAATGGCGAGGCCATGCAATTGCCAGCCGAGGCACAAGGCTTGTTGGAGGTGCTGACTTTGCTCGGCATGTCGCAAGAGCAGACGGGCATCGCGATCGCCGTAAACATGGAGTTAGTGCCGCGTAGCATGTGGGCACAGACCAGCGTGCAGGAAGGCGACGAGATCGAGGTGATCACGGCGCGGCAAGGCGGATAGCAGGTGGATGCCTAAATGTGGGTCATCGGGGCCGTTGTCTTAACCATTTGCGGCTCAATTATCTATGAGATGCTATCCGTGTGTCGGATCTCAGCACAGCTTGCGTGGCCTCGACGAACGAATCATGGATCTTTTGAATGCGTTCATTGGGATCAATTTGGAGCGAGCGACCTTCGTCCAAACCATCGATGTACGCTGCCTTGTCACTATATTTGTGCCATGACCCGAAATCTCACTTTGTTTTTGATCTTGATGCTGCTTGGCGCGAGCAGCTATTCCCAGCAGCTCTATCACAAATGGTTTGGCAAGGCAAGCGATCCTGCCCTCGTCTTCATCCATGGTGGTCCGGGTTACAACGCTGCGAGTTTTGAGATCGACATGGCACCGCGCCTCGCAAAGCTAGGCTATCAAGTGATGGTCTATGACCAGCGTGGCTGTGGCCGATCGGAGGACTTGAAGGGTGAGTTTTCATACGCCGAGGCTGTCGAAGACTTGCACACCCTCATCGCTGAGCGTAAAGTCGCGAAAGCCCACTTATTGGGCCATAGCTTTGGGGGGACTATCGCCGTCAAATTTGCAGAGAAACATCCTGACATGGTCGCTTCCATTGTATTGATCTCTGCCCCGATGGACTTCCCGCAGTGCTTCAGAGCAATTCAAGAGAATTGTCGCCAAAAAATGGAGGCCAAAAATGATGAGCGCGGACTCAAAAGCTTGGAAGCCCTCGCCAAAATGGATACGACGCAGCTGGAGTATTCTGGCACCAATTTTATGTATGCCATGGGAAATGGCCTCTACACGCCCGATCAGGACATGCCCGAAGGCGCCAAAGTCAAGAAAAAGATGGCCAAGAACGATCTATCACCTTGGCTGAAAAAAAGCAGCTTTGCCCCCGTGAAGGGCTTTTATGAAAAAGAGCACTATACCACCAACAACCATACACCGCTCCTTGTCGAGATCAGCAAGACAGTGAAAGTCAACGGTATATTTGGCGAAGACGATGGTCTCTTCAACAAAGCCAGTCTTCAGGCATTGGAAAATGTGATGGGTGGCAGCCATTTCTATGTGCTCTACAATGCCTCCCATGCTGTATTCCTGGACGATCCCATCGGTTTTGTAGATGCATTGATGGAAATCCTGAGGGAATGATGGGCCTCGGTTGGATGGCTGCGAAGTTGTTTGACCACACGGCGTCGCCCTGCAAAGCGCAGCTAAAATCTGGTAAGCCTGAAAAACCTGCAAAAATCCTGACACCTCTTTTAATCGTGGGAGCGATGCCCGTGCTTTGGCAACATGAAGCCCGTGCTCACATGCCTATTGGTGCTCTGCGCAGCCGTCTTGGCAGCGCAACCCCAGCAGATGCCCAAGCAAAAGACCTTGCTGATTGGTTGGCACCAGTCATTTGACCGCAAGGACCCCGATTCCCCTACCCCTATGGGCGGCAATTGGCCGACCAATTTCAAGATGCCGACCATCGCGCTCGAGCGCACGCTCATGCGCTACGGTTCCATCCAAATCGGCGGCGGCGCAAACATGCTGAGCAAACCCAGAAATCCCGACTACAGAAAATTCAACACGCAGCTCTTTGCAGAGCTGCGCTATTACCTCTTCTTGCAGCGCGGCCGTCCCACATCGGGCATCTACATCGGGCTCTACGCCGACGTGAACCGCACCCGCTGGATCTATCGCCAGCAAGGCCAAGTTGCAAACCGCAAATCCTTCGAGAATGCTGGCCCCAGCATCGGCTACCAACATGCCATCGGTCGCCACTTGCGTTTCAACGAAGGCGTGACAGCCGTGATGCAAAGCACTGTCCGTGAGAACCATTACGCGCCATCGGGCGAGGTCACAGAATACATCCGGACCTACGACCAATGGTATTCTTTTTACTGGTATTTCAAGATGGGAATTGTGTTGTGATTGCAAAGGGTAAAGGAAAGTGATCAACGTCCTAGCATTTGAAGGTTCAAGGAGTGCATTGGTCAGCATTTTTTTACACCCGACTCACTCGCCCTCGCAGCCACAGATCGGCCATCACCAAGGCTGCCATTGCTTCCACGATCAGCACTGCACGGGGCACAACGCAGGGGTCGTGGCGGCCCTTGCCTTTGAGCACCACCGATTCGCCTGCGTCATCGATGCTCTCCTGGTCCTCCATGATCGTGCTCGTGGGCTTGAAGGCCACCCTGAAGTAGATCTCTTCGCCGTTGCTGATGAGGGTGCGGCCGTCTTGGTCAGTGTAAAAGGCGTCGTTGTGGTTGCTGCCGCCCTTTTGGCTGCCAGCAACGCCAGAGCCGCGCCAAAGGCCTTTTACAGCATTGATAATCAAAGTGTTATACATTTTTTCTGAAAGGATTGGAATCTATACTCGAACTGAAAAATAGTTGATATCTCCCTTGTTTATTTCAAAAGTATTTCGCAATATTGTCATAACAATTATTTTTATACATTGCATTCCAATTAAATAGAAACATTTATGCACAAAATTTCAAGCGCTTTGGTGATGCTATGCATTGCCATCTCCCTCGTCGTGTCATCCTGCAAGGAGATTGAGAACCCAAAAGATGGACAGCCTATGATTCATGCGACCTCATTTCAAAACAACGAAGAGTTTTATGAGATGTCACAAGAGGATCAAGATGCCACGATGGAAACATGGCTGACGAATAACCAAAGTCGCGTCACAACGAGACTTAATTTGTTGGCCAAAGGATTGATCGGTGCTGCTAAGAACCCAGAAGTAGCGACAATTGTCGATGACTATGTCCAGGCAAGGAAGGCGGAGTTCCTAAGTGAGGACGAAGTTGTGCTCTACGACTCCGAATTTCCCTTCATACACCTATATGTACTGAAACAACTGTGTGACGCCAATGATATCGATCTTGTAGATATCATCCAAGATGAATTGGCTGCAAGGAATGCTACAACAAGTGAAATCGATATGATTCCTACCATTGTGGATTCCTTTGAAATCGAACCAGGTGTGAATTTTTGGGTTTTCCCTACAATAATGGTTCCATTTTACACCGAAGCCAGGTCGGCCACGGTACTTTCCAATGATAAGCCCAATTATATATCGGTGTCGCAATACAACTTGGATGAGGCCTCGATGTCGGTATGGTCCTACAGCGCAAGTGACCAAAATTATGTGAGCGAGTCAATTACCGATTTCAGCCGTTTGTACACCAAACGGAGCTGGGATTTGATGATCAATTTGCATAAACCATTGGTTCAATTTCGATCAATCTTGGTCGGCCCTCCTACAGCTCTGCGGGCAATTTGTGACGATTGTGACTGCTCTAATCGCACTTCGGGTGAATGTGTCAACAACGTAGGCACCTCTTGGGGATGTGCACAAGCACTGGACCACAGTTGCATCGGTGAGTGCGCAGAGACCTTTTCTACTTGTAGAATCCGCTAAGGAATGTGTTTTTGAGCGGGAATCGCTTTGATGGGAATCCCATAAAGACCACGCTTTGACCCAATCAATTTGCCGAGAAACGAAAGTTTCTCGGCAAATTGATAATTTAGCATCTCTAGACATTGCTCCATGAAAAAATTGATTGGCCTAGCTGCTTTCCTTACGATCACACACCTTTGCGCGGCGCAGGTCACGCCTATGGCACCTTGCGATTCAGTAAAAATCTTCGGAACCAATTGTGGTGGAGCGAAATTATTGATCAGTGACACACTCTATTTTGCATTCTGTGCAAAGTCGGACTCTGTTATCAAGATCCATGATCATCGCGTGATTGGTATCTGCCAATACATGATGCGCAACCTGAAACTCAATTGCAAGGCTGAATACTGCACCTTGTCTGAACAAGAGGGAAAACCGAAATGGAAAAGAAAGGGAGCTTTGTTGCTGGCCTCATACGATGATTTGGTAGTTGGACTCAATATGCAATGTACTGATCTCAACGTCTATGATCAACAGATGAATTTGATTGCCGCTTATCCCCTAGCGTTTCCGTTCTTGAATGATAATGCTGCCTACTACCACAACTACTTTGCGAGCAAGCCTATCCAACCAATAGGAAATAAGCTTTTTGTGCAGCTGTTGCTCAACAAGGGCTTGGGAATTGACCGTTCCGAAATTCCCCCAAGGATGCCTATTTTCGGTTGCATCGACCTTGGAAGCAAAAAACTCAATCAGAAAATACCAGATACGCTATCTTCCATGCAGTTGCATCCCACTACATGGTTTGGCAAAGCCTCAAAACACATCAATACCTATCGGATTTCCTATTTCTACAACTACTTCGCGAGCTATGTTGCCGTTGAAAGTGAAGGATTGCTGTTTTACAACGATGGGATGAAGCCAGACATTCAAGTCTTTACCTCCAAAGGAACCAAAGCAGGCAATTTTGGTTTGCCAGGTAAGTCAGCATCGGCGCGACCGACAATGAATATTATCAATGCAACCAAAGACAGTGTTCTCTGGGACTATTTACAGATCCTGAACACCAGTCAATACTTTGGGATCGGTATCGATACTAGCAAGCAGCTGCTTTTTCTGCTTTACAATGAATCCATCTCCTCTGATACCTTGGCTTCTTGGTTGAAGGCAGGCTCACTCAAGGACAATCGAGACTTCGAACGTGCCTACATGCGGAGACCTACGCATTTGCAGGTGTACGCCTACAAGAATCGTAAATTGAAGCTAGATGTTGCAATAGCAACAAGGGGAAAGGAAGTTTTAGGGCTTGATCATCGGGGCATCCTTTGGATTTCTGCCGCAAATGTATCTACCGGAGCCGAAGCTTCGGTATCGGCCTATGGATATGATATGTGCAAGGCCATACCGGGCTTGACAGTCGCAAATACACGCTAAATCCATTGGGATTGTATTTGTAAGCGATTCCCTTCCCCACCGTCACACCCGACTCCCTCGCCCTCGTAGCCACAGATCGGCCATCACCAAGGCTGCCATTGCTTCCACGATCGGCACTGCACGGGGCACAACGCAGGGGTCGTGGCGGCCCTTACCTTTGAGCACCACCGATTCGCCTGCGTCATCGATGCTCTCCTGGTCCTTCATGATCGTGCTCGTGGGCTTGAAGGCCACCCTGAAGTAGATCTCTTCGCCGTTGCTGATGCCGCCTTGGATGCCGCCACTGTTGTTGGTGCGAGTGCGGGTGCGGCCGTCTTGGTCGGTGTAAAAGGCGTCGTTATGGGTGCTGCCGCGCTGTTGGCTGCCAGCAAATCCTGAGCCGAGCTCAAAGCCTTTGACGGCATTGATGCCGAGCATGGCATAGCCGAGCAAGGCATGCACCTTGTCAAATACGGGCTCGCCGAGGCCCACAGGTACGCCCTGGATGCTGCAAGAGATGATGCCGCCGAGGCTGTCGCCATCTTTGCGAGCCGCGTCGATGGCACTTACCATTTGGGTGGCTGCTACGGGATCGGGGCAGCGCACCATTTCACTGTCTTGGGATACTGGGGAATGCTCACCTGCTTCTGAGGGTGCCTCGGAAGCGGGTCTGCCTTCCCAGGTGACTTGCCCTACCGCGCTCACCCAAGCTTGGAAGCGCATGCCGCAGGCTTGCGCGAGGAGCTGACGTGCCACTGCACCACCGATCACACGCGCGATCGTCTCGCGGGCACTGCTGCGCCCACCGCCACGATGGTCGCGGATGCCATATTTCGCAAAATAGGTGTAATCGGCGTGGCTGGGTCTGAATTGCTGGGCGATATGGGCATAGTCGGTGCTGCGCTGATCTTCGTTGCGCACGAGAAATGCCATGGGCGCACCACTCGTGACGTTTTCCACGAGGCCCGACAGCACCTCAAAGGTGTCGCTTTCCTTGCGTTGGGTCATGAGCCTGTTTTGGCCGGGCTTGCGCCGATCCAATTCGTACTGGATCGCCTCCAAATCCAAGGCCAGACCCGCGGGGCAACCGTCAATGACGACGCCGATGCCAGCGCCATGAGATTCGCCGAAGCTTGTGATCTTAAATATTCTTCCGAACGAGTTCATGCGGCTGCAAGTTAACTGGTGTGAGGCGGCGGCTGGCGGTGTGGCGCAAAGAATTTTCCTTTTGATCGGGAACTACCTGCCGAGCGCATCCTCGATTGTGAGTTCATCCTCGACCTGCACGGCCTTGTCATTGACCTTTTCAAAGCTCCCATCGGCATAGGCACGTGCGCCAAAACCGCAAGCCATGCCTGATGAAATTTGCGTGATATCCACAGTTTTGGCATGGATCGAGAAGGTGAGTTCACAGGCACCTTCGTCATCGTAGAGCACTTCCTTGTAGCGGTACTCAGCAGGGCCAGCTTTGATGGCGACGCCACTGCCTCCTGCGAAGTGGTAGGTGGGCCCACAGGTCATTTCAAACCTGAATTTGATCTTGTCACGCCCCAATTCCTGCACGGTGACGACGCCACCATTGAAGCCGACTTCGAGCACAGGGTTGTCATCAGAAAAATTGAAATCGTTGACAAAATAGGTTTCTGAAACATAGGAACCTGTGATAGAACCATTTGTTTTGTCAAAATAGGTCTCCAAGGAATAGGGTTCGAGGTCATGGGTGGAGCCAGAAATCTCCCGGAGCGACGTCTCGAGCACTTTTGAACCGGCGATCCACTTGCCAGCCCAATTGCCGGCGGTATTGTATTCCAGAAAAAATGCGCCAGTCTCCTTGCCCTGAAAGGACTCGGTGAGTTGGAGGATGGTCCCGCCATAAATGTTGCCCTTCACATCCAGCGACTGGGTTTTGCCTTCATAGTTGTATTTGCCGCGCACACCAAAGTTTTTGTCCGAGGTCGAGGCGACCAGCTCCATCGCTATTTTGTATTTCCCGATTTGGCCAGCCAACTTGACGGAGGCATGCGTCAGCCCGAATACCAAGCTCAACGCGAAAACAAAGATCCATTTTTTCATTACAATCTATTGGTTATCAGTTAAAATACCGCATTCACCATTTTCAATATCGGCTGCCTCAACACGCAAAACCTACGTGGGCATCATTTTTCAACCCGCACTTTCTCGCCATCGACCTCAATGGGTTCCTCAGAAAAGACCTTTTGGCCCTTGCTGAGGGTCATGGTGACGTAGATTTTTTTGGTGCGAATGTGATCGAGGGTCTTGTCGAGATTCTTCAAGGTGCCATCGACTTGTTGCGCAAACTTGGGATCGTAGAGCAGCTGCCCGGCGAGTGTGCTGCGATCTTGGAACTGCTTGAGGATTTTTTTGACGTCGTCGATCATGCCTTCACTGTTGCCGAGCATGTCATTGACTTGCGACATGAGGCTGTCGGCTTTGGGTAGGGTGCGCTCACTGATCTGATCGGTGAGCTTGGTGATGGAATTGAGCGAGTTCTCGGCCTTGTCGGCAAGGAGATTGACCTTGCCTAGGCTTTCATCGATGCTTGCAACGAGTTTGCGGCGCTCGACATCGGCCAATATATGGTTGAGGCTGCTGGCAGATTCGCGCAGATCCTTGACCATGCCGTGGGTGTCGAGGGTATCGAGTTCGTCGCTCATTTTGGAGAATGTGCGCACAAGCTTGGTGATGTCGCCCATGAGTGAGTCGATGTCATCGACATCAAACTTGTCCATGAATTCACCTGTCTTGGCAAATGCCGAGGAGAAATCGAGGCTGGTGGTACCTGGAATCGCCTGCTCCCTCGGGAGGTTGCGCCCCGACACACCTGGTCGCAACTCGATGGTCTTGCCGCCCATGATCTCCTTGACTTTCAAAACTGCGCTGGCATCGGTCTGCACGGCGATGTCTTCGCTCAGGTTGATGCGCACCAACGCACCGCTGCCATCAATCGCGATGGCTTCCACATTCCCCGAAGGGTAGCCAAATACCGTGACCTGATCGCCTTCTTTCAAGCCAGAAACATCTTGAAAACGCACTTGGTAGCCATTTCTGCTCACTGCAAAAATATGAATGCTCTTGATCCAAGTAAGCGATAGGTATAGCAAAACCATGCCTGCTAGGATGGTGAGACCGATCTTGACTTCTTTTTTCATGGTCGCTGGCACTTGATGGTGATAGAAAACACAAAGAAAGCAACGCAGCTAAATTCTAGCAGCCGTTGCGCCCCTTGCTGTGCATTCAAGCCCATTACCATGTAGAGAGAATTATTGTTTACCCAATTCAGATTTGAGGAAGTCGATCACTTGCACGGGCATCGCATCCTCTTCATTGAGCAATGCCAGGTAATAAGATACCCAGTCACCAAGGTGCAAAAGGTAAAAGAGCTGTCCAAGATGCGTCTCTCCGATGGCATGCACCTCGATCACCGTATCCGCAACATCACCCATGAGTTCCCGGGAGATGTCCATGCGCACAGCGTTGCGTGGATGGTCGAGCTCTGAACGCAGGATGATGACGACGGAATCTTCCAACAATTTCTCGGGATTTTTCCAGCCGACGAGCTCATTGTGATTCATTTCAGGAATCACATGGTGAAAGGCGATATGCTTTGCATTCTCCTCGATTTGCTGCCTCCAGCGGATGGCGATCGACTCAAATGTAGGCGAACTGTACAACACAGGAATGCGGCCCTTGAGCTGATCGGCGATGAGTTTGGCATCCTCATGGCCATCAAAGGTCTCCACCAAATCCAATGCCTCAGCCAAATCGGCATCAAAATTGGCTAGGAGGCCCATTCCTTTGAGCACAAAAAGCTGCTGGATGATCGAGAAGCCAGCTGCTGTGCGTGGTGGGTAGCCACCAGGCAGTAAGATATGGTCATAGCCTTTTTCACGCGCGGTCGCGAGCACTTGACCGCCCGAGGTCACACAGATCACCTTGGGCCCTCGTGGCAATGCCTGCGCCATAGCAGACAAGGTCTCCTCTGTGTTTCCAGAGTAGCTACTGGTAATAAGGAGGGTATGCTTGGAAACGTAGCCAGGAATCGTGTAGTCACGCACAATCTCAAAAGGAACGGGGCATACAGACGAGATGAAGTTTTTTGTGAGCTCGCCGCCAAAGGCCGAGCCGCCCATACCGATCAAGCAGACGTTCTGAATTTCGTTTTCAGGTTTGGTGAATACAGCCTTGCTGCCGATTTCAACCGCTTCGCGCATCTGGGCGGCGAAGTCTTGTATGAGTTTTTCCATATCTAAATCATTGGCCCGAAGGCTGCTTTTCAATTCTGCCAAAATTCAGAAATGTACACCGAAAAAGGAAATCGAAAAAAATATACCGTACAATCGTATTTTTTTGAATCTCCGATTTTCTACATCCTCAAAATGATTTACATTTGAATTATTTCGAAAAAGGAACCTTACGCTTCATAGGTATTGCTGACCAATCCAATACAGCCCAAGTGCTGATGTAGAGGTTGCATACAGTTGGGGAAACAGCTCTCAGATTCGGAAACGAACTTATGTAGGTCTTACATGGAAAACAGCGCAGCAGTACACAATGGCAAGGACACAGTGCCCACCGAGGCGGTCCAATTGGAGCGGCTCGAAGTGAGTCTAATCGAGTTACGAGACGTCTTCAGACGGCATCAGCGGTATATCAAAGACAATTTCAAGGTGTCTGAACTCGAGATGGAAATCCTCCAATATGTCGCGATCAATGGCCGTCGCAAGATGAAGGAGATCGGGGATGCATTCAACATCAAGCTGAGTACGCTCACATCGATCATCGACAAAATCGAACGCCAGAAGTTTGTAAAACGCGTGAATTCCAAAACCGACCGCCGCGCGGTGTATTTGGACCTCACCCCCAAGGGCAAAAAGCTCTATGATAAATATAGTCACTACGTGCGCGTGATCGCCCGCCTGATGAAGCGCACGATCAAGGACGAGCACTTTGGCATGTTTGTCGATACTTTGGAAAAGATCACTCAGATGACCACCCAACTCAAACAACCCGAGGTCAAAGATGCAGGCTCAATGGTTTGAATCATGGTTTGACTCCCCATGGTATCCGATTCTCTACAGTCACCGTGACTACTCTGAGGCTGAGTCATTTATTGAGCATTTACTTGCAGCACTTTCGCCGCAAGCAGACGCCAAGTTTCTCGATTTGGCATGTGGCCGTGGTCGCCACTCAGTATTTATCCACCAGCATGGCTTTGATGTGACGGGGCTAGACCTGAGCAATGCCAGCATCGCCGACGCGATGCTGAGCGCCACCGACGGGCTGCGATTTGGCGTACACGACATGAGGCAACCGATTGATGGCCAATACGATTACATCCTTAACCTCTTTACAAGCTTTGGGTACTTTGCCGACAAGCAGGAAAATCTCGAAGTCTTGCGACATGTTGCAAAGAGCTTGGCTCCCGGAGGCACTTTTGTATTGGATTTTTTCAACGTTGATTGGGTCCTCCAACAAATGGTCTCAACGCAGGAAATCGAGCGTGAAGGCGTGCATTTTTCAATCCGTAAGCTGTTTGACGGCGAATTCATCGTCAAATCCATCCATTTGCAAGACGGATCTGCCACGCATGATTTTGAGGAACGTGTACAGGGATTGAATTTGGCAGACTTTGAGCAGCTTTTTGTGACAGCCGGCTTGGAAATTGAGGAAATCTGGGGAGACTACGATGGAAATGCCTTCGTAGCTAGCAGCTCACCACGTCTTATCTTGTTTGCACGACACAAGACCAAGCCAGAAGGGACAGGCGCATGAAAGGCTTCGCCATCTGGCTTTATACGACTGACAAGGAGCTATTTGCAAGTCTTCGCATGGTCTTGGCTAGCCGCTATTTGGACGCCAATGCGACCATCATCGGGAACATCAATGCTTGGATGCCATTGTTTGTGTTCTTGGCCATCCTGCTATACCTCGGCAAGCCCAAAGTGGCGGTCTATAGCCTCTTTTTCGGGCTGGGCACCTTCATTTTGTGCTTCCAGGCATCGGCTATCTTGGCCAATTTCCTTTTGCAACCTGCTCCTTGGAAAGTCGAATATTGGTTGCATGGCTTTGAGTTGCCAGCCTTTGCCAATGGTGCCGAAATAAGCCTACCCGATTGGCCGATTGCAGCAATGGTGGGAACTTTCCATTTTTCTAGGTTGAGGATCAAATCTTGGGATAACGCCGGGCTACTCATCCTTTGGCTCCCGATCTCCCTATTTTGCATTGTGCGCATTTACGCGGGATACACCTACCCCATCGGTGCGCTCATCGCATTGATGATCGGCTTGGTAATAGGCTGGCTCGTATTTCAACTCGCCCGCAACGTGGAGATTCTTGCGCCGCAAATGCAAGATCCTTCTGATTCTCAAGAAAATGGGGATTCTTTTGAGTCGTAACTGTATTCGCGCTCAAAGCACTATTGGATCGATTTCTCTATCATGCTTCCAATCTCAAGCAGATTGAAAAACAATCTGCTTGAGATTGGGATATGGGCCCTTGCAACGGGCATGGCCTCAAATCATGCGCTGCTTTTGATCATGTACCACCCAATCTGTCCCAATTTTTGCTAATTTCGCAGCTCAATTTCATAAGATATGGACTATCAATTCGTGATCATAGAGCAGCAGATCAGGCCATTTGTAAGCCTCATTCGCCTCAATCGTCCCAAAGAGCTGAACGCGCTCAACCTAGAATTGATGAACGAATTGGTGCAGGCCTTCAAAGACCTGGACGATGATGCTGCGACGCGCTGCATCGTGATCACCGGCAATGAGCGTGCCTTTGCCGCAGGCGCCGACATCAAGCAAATGGCCGGCAAGAGCGCGATCGACATGCACAAGATCGATCAATTCAGCAAATGGGACGCGATCAAACGTACCAAAAAGGCAGTGATTGCAGCGGTGAGCGGCTTTGCGCTTGGTGGCGGCTGTGAGCTGAGCATGCTTTGCGACATGATCGTAGCGAGTGAAACGGCCCAATTTGGGCAACCTGAAATCAGGCTGGGCGTGATGCCTGGCGCAGGTGGCACACAGCGCCTCACGCATGCTGTCGGCAAGGCACGCGCCATGGAAATGGTGCTCACTGGCAAGTTTATCACTGCACACGAGGCATATGCTGCGGGCTTGGTCAATAAGGTCGTGGCGCCGGAACTCTACCTTGACGAGGCACTCAACCTTGCCGAACAGGTTGCCTCCATGTCACCATTGGCGGTACAGATGGCCAAGGAGGCTGTGCTCAAGGCCTTTGATATGCCACTGAGCGAGGGCCTGCAGTTTGAACGCAAAAATTTCTACTTGCTATTTGCTGGCGAGGATCAAAAGGAAGGCATGAACGCATTTATCGAGAAGCGGGCTCCCAATTGGAAGGATGCGTGATCTATCGATGCGCAAAAATACCAAACCAAAATTCAATTTTTCGGTTGAGGAAGTAAGGTCTGATTGGCAATACAGCTGAGAGAACCACCACATTTAGAACACTGAATTAAGAAAAATAATTTTATGGCAGTACTTGTAGGCAAAAACGCTCCTGATTTTACAGCAGCAGCCGTCGTGAACGGTGGCGAATTTGAAGATGCATTCACCCTGTCGCAGTTTCGCGGCAAATATGTGGTGCTCTTTTTCTATCCCTTGGATTTCACCTTTGTCTGCCCGACAGAGATTTTGGCATTCCAAGAGAAATTGGCCGACTTTGAGGCCCGCAACACCCAAGTGATCGGTGTCTCGGTCGATAGCAAATTTTCGCACTGGGCTTGGCTCAACATGCCCAAGTCCAAAGGCGGCATCGAAGGGGTGACTTACCCACTGGTGGCCGACTTGGACAAGACGATTGCTGCCAACTACGATGTGTTGGCTGGCGAGTATGTCTTTGAAGAAGATGACATGGGTAATTCGCAATTGGTCTTTGAAGGCGTGGCCGAGGCTTACCGTGGCCTGTTCCTGATCGACCGCGATGGCATCGTGCGTCACCAAGTCGTGAACGACATGCCGCTAGGTCGCAACATCGACGAGGCATTGCGTATGGTCGATGCCCTGCGTCACAATGAAGAGTTTGGCGAGGTCTGCCCTGCCAAAACGCAAAGCCTCTGGCTTTGGCGAGTGCGGCGAGT
>JANORP010000335.1:0-5078 GCA_031415375.1 Bacteroidota bacterium
GATCAACCAGGCATGTGAAAGCGGGGAGGAGGCATCCAAGATGTCGCCATTCGTTTCAATATCCAAAAAGACAATGTCTTGGGTTTCCAAAATCGCCTTGAATTTGCGCATCTCCGGTGCCAATCTATTTTCCAAAACCCAGACATAGGTGGGTTGGTAGATTTCGATGCGGGCATCGATATAGCTCATCAACACTTTTCCATCGATGCCTTTGCGGTGACCTTTGAGAGCGCCATATTTACGCACGGTGCGCTTCAGATCCTTCATCGTGTCGTTGGAGAAACAGAGCGGTGCGATGTCTGCCTTTTCAAAAACCTTCAGTCCTTGCCAGATGCCTTCGACCGACTTGGCGGTACGCGGCGAGGAAAAAGGAATTGGAATGCCCTTGTGTGGGTAGAATGGGCTAAACTTCACGAAAAGGTCGGTCGCCTTGGAGGTGACGTCGATGATCCGCGCATCTGGGTAGAGTTTCGCCAGAATTGCATCGGACTTTTTCCTACTTTCCACGATTACTGTCTTCATATACACTGAAATTGATAGGATTTCAAACCTTCTACTATTGTCTTCGGTCCTTTCCTGTAGGCGGCTGACAGGCCGCGTGCAGTATTTCGCGTTTAGCGAAGGGGATGGGGCGACCGTGACGAAATGGACGAGCCTAGAGCTGACCAATATGAAACATGTCGCGAGGCTTTATGAGGGGGATGATCGACTCCCTGAACCGTTTGCAAGTACACGATGTACAATTTGCAGCTCAGCTTTGCCGTTGGTGGGCGCCATAGATGGGGGAAATGAATATAGGCGCTCAGATATCATCATCGGTCAGCAAAGTTAAGGATTCCTTGGCCCCGACAAGGAATTTGTTCATATTTTATTGTAAATAATTGATTGCCAGATGGCTATTGCTGTACTGGGTATTTTGAGGGAAGTGCATGCCCCTTCATCGGGATTCCACCGAATTTCTGGAATCGTGCCTGCCCTAGGATGGAAACCCAACGAAAAAATCGTTTCTACCGCAGGCAGAATATGGCTTCGTTGAACATGCTTGGCTTATCCTACAAAAAGAAAACGACCTGCAAGGAGGTTCCTTGCAGGTCGTTTTTGAAGCATCACGCGGTCAAACCGCTTGTCCAGGGGCACCGGGGGCAGCACCTTCACTGATGGGGGCCTCGCCATACTTGGTTTTGAGGTGGTCGTCGTACTGATCGGCATAGACCCCGATGCGGTGGATCATCGCCTCTGCCTCTGACTTGTCAAGGCCGTCGGTCTCACGTATGTGCTTGAGCCAAGCCCAGCCATTGTAAACCGTGAACGCTACGCCATACAGCTTGTCATTGATCTCCAACAGCTCTTGAAAAAATGCGAGTTGACTAGCAGCAATCGGCAGGCGCATCACAGGCGACATCGCCTGGAAATAGGAGCGACCTTGGCTCTCGATATACCATACATCGATCCACACGCGGGCTGAGCCCAGCATGAGGCTGTATTGGCCAGAGTTTTGGCCACGACAAAGTGCGGGATCTACGCCGAGGCTCGTGATGATTTCCTCGACCATTGCATTGTAGTAACTGAGATCTTGCATACTGAGTTGAATTTTATTGAGGGAGTGAATAATCGTCTAGCATATCAATTGTCTTCACGGCCAGGGGTTTTGTCTTGAAAGGTATAGGTGAGGCCGATGCCCGGGATGAAGGCACGCCCTTTGAAGGTGCCGCCCAAATTGGTTTCTTGGTTCACATCATACCGCTTTTGGCCCTCGACCCACATGAAGGTCCCATCGATGCGTAAGTCTTTGACCATAAGTCCAAAACCAGCTGAGATGGCGAGTTTGTTGGCGTCGGGCGTCTCGGGCGTGAGGAAACCATCTGGTACAGGTGTCATGTCATAGGTGAGCCCGCCACGCAAGAGGATGTGATCGGTCATTTGACCCTGCCAACCCGCCCTGAAAATGAAGGCATTGTGGTAGTTTTTTCCAGATTTCAAATCGGCTAGCTTGTCGGTATTGGTGGCAAAGTCAAAGTTCAGGCTGTCATAGACGCTCCAAAAGACATAGTTGATGTCCAATGCCACGAGGTGCTTGTCATTGAGCTTGTAGGCGCTGCCAATGGTGGCTGTACCGGGCAGCGAGATGGCACCTGTAAAAGTCGTCGATGGGAAGAAACTCGCCAATGCAGTGGGCACTCGGAAATTGGCAGTGCCATCCTTGGCTTGAAACTTCAGAGGTGAACGATAGGAAAGACCCAAGGTGAGCGCAGGGATCGGCCTCACCATGGTGCCGATGTTGAAGCCCATGCCACTGCCGCCGGCACTCAGGGTCGCTTCGCCATAACTGCCGTCGGTAAATTGCACGGGCATGGCGCGACGCAGCAAGACATCGCCTGTCGCATAGACAAAGCCGGCACCGATGCCAAATTTGTCTTTATAGTTGTAGCCGATGGTCGGCTGGATAAAGATTGTTTTCAGCGAAATCTCGCGGAGTGCAAATTGACCTTTCCAGTCGTCGGGATACACGACGCGGCTGCCAAAGGGCGTATAGACCGCAATACCGCCAGCGATCGCATGGTCATCGTTGAAGCGGTGGCGCACGGCGCCATACAAGCTGAATGGCGTCGAGATGGTCTTGACATTGTTGGCTGTATATGTGCTCGGGCTGGGGGCGAGGTAGCTGATGCGCGGGAAAATCGGGGTGACCCCGACCGAGACACTCGTGGGTGCAAAGGCCAATCCGCCGGGATTGAAGTAGGCTACAGAGGCATCAAAGGCCAAGCCAGCACCTGTATGCGCCATGGCAGCCTGGCCGACATTTTGCAAATTGACCTGAAACCCGCCGGCGCTAGCCGAGCCTACTCCCAAAAAGATAGCCCAGATGGCCAAAAACGATATGTGCTTCCAGTTTTTCATGCGGCTTGAAACTAATCAAAAGCCGAGACTTTGCAAATGACTGCGATTGAAAATGCGCATGGTCCCACAAAACCCAACCGTGCCGCAAGTTAAGGTAGGCAATGGCATCTAAAGAAGTGCAGTTTCATGAGAAGGGGACAAGCGGCCTGTCGGGTGGATGGATCCATTTCTGATGCGTTCGTGAATCGCCGCATCAGGGCAAGTAACTTCTCGACAGTGACCGCTTTATATAGGGTAGATTTCAGTTCCGGTGTATTTCGCAACAAGTACAAGTACAAGTAAGATGAAGAAAGCAATATTTTTGAGCTTGATTTGCCTCATTGGCATGCAGGTCTGGGCCCAGCGCAATGTGATTTTGCTCATTGCCGACGATGTTGGCACAGACTATTTTGGCTTCTATGAAGACCATGGCGACACCGTCGATGTCCCCCATATCCGCAGCTTGCTCAGCAGGGGCGTGCGGTTCCAGAATGCAATGTCCAATCCCGTCTGCTCGTCCACACGGGCAGGTATCCTCACAGGGCGCTACAGTTTTCGCACAGGCGTGGGCAATATCGTGGGCGGCATCGGTGGCTCGGGAGTGCTCGATACCGCAGAGCTCACGATCCCGCGACAACTCAAGCGTTTCGATGCCAATATCGGCACCGCCAATATTGGTAAGTGGCACTTGCACCTCAGCAATCCCGTAAGCAATTTCCTCAATCCCAATGTCTTGGGTTACGACCACAACGAAGGGCCATTTGTGGGTGCCCTGCCTAGCTATACCAATTGGACCAAATACACCAATGGCGTGGTGAGCACGGTTACGAACTATGCGACCTCTGAAAACGTGGACAATGCCGTGACTTGGGCCAAGACACAGGCAGGCAAGCCCATTTTCCTTTGGCTCGCCTTCAATGCGCCCCACAGCCCCTATCATTTGCCGCCGGCTGCCCTGCACAGCTACACCACATTGTCGGGCACCCCCCAAGACATCAATGCCAATCCAAAACCCTATTTCAAGGCCAGTTTGCAGGCATTGGACACAGAGATCGGACGCTTGATGGATTCCTTGCAGGTGCTCGGCCGGCTCGACAGCACCGACTTCATTTTCATCGGCGACAATGGCAATACCATCCGCACTGCCCAGATCGCCGACACTAGCCGGGCAAAAGGAACCATTTACCAATATGGCGTGCATGTACCGTTCATCATTGCAGGTCCATCGGTTGTGAATCCCGGTCGCGTGAGCGATGCCTTGGTCAATACCGCCGACATTCATGCAACTGTCTTGGAACTCTTTGCGGACAACAATTGGCAGGCGCAAGTGCTGCCCGCAAAGCCTGTCGATACCAAAAGCCTGATGCCGATTTTGTTGAACCAAGGGACACAGGTGCGGCCTTGGTCGTTTTGTGAAATTTTCAAACTCACACCCGACGCCGACGATGGCAAGGCGATGCGCAATATGGACTATAAGCTGTTGAGGTTTGATGCAGGGCAAGAGGAGTTTTACAACCTCGCAAACGACCCCAGCGAGACGATCAACTTGCTCAACGGAACCTTGACCGCGATCGACCTGGTCAATTACCAATACCTCTGCGGAGAAATGACGACGCTTATCGGCAATGGAAATTTTTGCACCCAAGTAGGGATTGCTCAGCAGGCAACGAGCGCGACGCCATTTGCCTATCCCAACCCTTTTGTAGGACATATACATCTGAATGCTGTAGCAGCAGATAGGGGAGAAGTGCAGTTTTTCAATGGCGTTGGGCAAATCGTTTACCAAGGGGCCGAGCTAGCGCAACAGGATTTCACTAGCCTACCCGCAGGCGTTTATTTTTTGCGGTTATTGGGCGATAGCCAGCAGGTGCAGCAATTGATCAAAGCCGCACGCTAGCCCTTTGCAGGGCTTGCGCGCGGAATGCATGTCCAATTTTGCATGATGCTCAATCTCATGGCCGTTCGTCGGGCCATCCCAGCAGTTGCAATCATAGCCGTTCGTTGGGCCTCCCCAGCAGTAGTGGAGAGGCCCGACGAACGGTTAACCCCGCTGTTATGGGGAGGCCCAACGAACAGTTACCCATCGGTTTCGATCATAGCCGTTCGTCGGGCCTCCCCAGCGGTTGTGGGGAGGCCCGACGAACAGTTACCCAGCAGTTGCGATCAGAGCCGTTCGTTGGGCCTCCCCAGCAGTAGTGGAG
>JANORP010000336.1:0-11850 GCA_031415375.1 Bacteroidota bacterium
CGCAACTTGTGTGCAAGCGCGATCGCCTCTTCCAGCAGGTCCAATGAGCTGCTGTCGTCGAGGACCACATAGCTGGGATCCAAGGCGGCCGCCGATCGACGGCTGCGATGGGTGCCTAACTCTGTATTTCGGTAATTCTCCAATGCTGCTCAGATGAAAAATGATTGTTCAGAAAATCAAGTCGCCTTATGGGTTGGGTTGCTTGAGATAAACTTGCCCTTGCCCATATACTTGGGCATGGGGTCTGGTGTACTTACGGGTGGTGGCATTTGGGCAGGGGACAATACATTGAACACGGCTTCAAAATCGCCCCCCTTGAGTAGGATCGCCTTGCCCTTGTTGGTGACCTGGGTTGCCTTTTGGTCGGGTGCCAATGCTTGGATCATGATGATGCCGACACCGGGTACCGAGAATCCGCCTGCGGTGTACATGCAACCCGGCACGACGACGGTTTTTTCATCGCCTTCGACACAGATGAGCTTGCCCTTGACCATCGCGGGGCCATGGCCCATGATCGGGTCGGGGCGCACCGCCACGGTTGCCGCACCAAATGCGGGTTCAAACATGGCGATGTCGCCGTTGAGCAAGATGCTGTCGAGTCCCATTTAGTTGGCGATGAGTTGTTGATAAAGCGATCCCTCGGCGAGATTGAAGGGAAACACCAGGTTGTGCCGCGAATTGGTGCCCTTGATCGTGAATTCCAGTTCGACCTGAATATGCCCCTGCTCCTTGCCTACGTTCATAAAATCGATGCGCTTGAGCAGGATGCGTGGCTCATAAGTCTCCACGGCATCGGTGATCATTTTCTGGATGTTGGCGTGCAGCTGCGCGTCAATGTCCTCAAATATATAAGCCTCAAAATCAGTACCATATCCATGATGCAAGACGCGTTCGCGCAGCCGGGTCGTGAATAAGATCATCAGGCTTTGGGCAATGTCGGTCTCGCCCTCGACCATCGCTACAGTCTTCCCTCCGTCTTGAAACGCGGGGGGAAATGACCAACCTCTTCCTAAAAATGCACTGTTTTCCATGTCACTTCAAGCTTTTATTTCAGTTCGACCATACCACCTTTGATCTCGACGCTGGGCCCACCATCAAGTGAGGCACCCTTGGCTTTCATGTCGAGCTTGCTATTGCTGTTGATCAGAATGCCAGCGCCTGCGAGCTCGATCTTACTATTGGCACCTTCGATCATCACCCCTTCTTTGGTGATCTTGAGGGAATTGCCTTCAAACTCCATCGAGATTCCATCTTTGCCCAGCTTGAAGACCGCCTTTGCTGCCTTGTCTTGCAGGGTGATGAGTTGATCGATTTCATTGATGCGCATCTCCATCTTTTCCAAGGTACAGAGCGCGATTTCCTTGACTTTGTCGCCATCGTTGAACTCGATTTTGGAGCCACTTCGTGAGGTCCAACCCATGAGGTCATTGGTCGCCGATTGCTCGTAAATCGGCTTGTGCGTGTCATTGTACAGGCTGCCTAGGATGATCGCCGCCCGGGGATCGTCGTTGAGGAATCCCACGATCACCTCATCACCTTCTTCAGGCCAATAGACCATGCCGCGCGCCCCTTTCTCACCTTTGCCCATGCCTGCGGTGGGCATGCACATGCGTGCCCAAATGAGGTTGGTGGCTTTTTCCATGCCTGGCAGCAAGACTTGCACACGGTGCTGCCCAGCTGCATCGGCCTTGAATTTCTGAACGATGCCGAGTTGGATGCCATTGATCCCAGGGATCAAGCCACCGCTTGGTGCATCGGCGAGTGCCTTGGCGCGAAAATGAGGCTTGTCTGGCAAGCCAATCTGCACGTCGGTAAACCAGCCTGCGGTATTGACGCGGTGGCGCACCCCGGTGATGTAGGCAACACCGTTGAAATGCTTGCCTACGTCGATGATCTTGCAGGATTCACCTGGCTTGATCTTGGCGTCGCCTTGCACCTCAAACCGCCCCCGCATGAAGGCCATGCGTGAACGCACCATGGTGCCTTTGGTCCAAGCTTTGAGTTCGTCGGGCTCCATGACAGTGCCATTGAAAAGCTTTTGCGTGATGCCTGTCGAGACGCCTTTGATGGCCGCAGGATTCATATCGCCTGGGCTAGCCTTGGTGCCAGGCTCCACGACGGCTGTCGTCGGCTTTTGTGTCTTGAAGTCCCAGGCTTGTGCAGTTGCGCTTTCATATTGATCAGCGGCGTCGAGTGAGATCTCGATGTCATAGATCTCGTTCATATTGAAATTCATCACCTCGTTGTTGGGCACGCCGGCCGCCACCTTGGGGCCATCTTCGATCGCCACACCACCCAATGGCGTGGGGACGACGAGCCAGCCATTGGCTTGGCAGCGGCTCAGCATGAAGTCCCAATCGGTTGCAAAATATTGCACCAGGCCCTCGTGCTTGAACCCGCGCATACTGGTCTTGGAGGCATTCACGACATCGGGATGGGCGCTCAGCAACTCTGAGATCACTTGTCCATCCATTTTGGCTGCAAATACGGCACTGTTCCGCTGACGGGTCATTTGGTAGGCGACATGCTGGCATTCGATGCGCAACTGCTGCCCACGTGCCCCCAACTCGACGGTATGGCGGGTCACGATGCCTTGAAATACTTGATCCTTGGTGCCTGCCTCGTTGAGGTAATACAGGGAGATTTTGATTTTGGTCCCTAGATCAAAATCGCCACTCTCACTAATCACAAATTTGCGTGCTGCTGCATCGCCGTCTAGGAGGCAGATTTCAGCCCACGGAATGTGATTGACCTCAGCAAAGATGTCCAGAGACAAGACCTCATAGCGAGGATTCATGTCTTGGTCATCAAGCAGCAGATGGAGGGTGGGTACACGCATGGGGTCAATCTTGGCTAAGCAGCAGGGTGGTCTTTTTCAGTGGGAGGGAAATGCAATTTCTTGCCGGGTTTCAATGCCCTAAAATGGTCTAGGCCATTGGCCTCGGCCACCAGCAGGTACAGGTGCGCATCACCATAGATCTCCTCGGTGATCATGGGCAGATTTTGCCAATCCTTCACGGTATGGGCATGGGTGAGGTCGGGGGAGCTTTTGGCTGTGCTACCCATCGGGTCTTTGATGGAGCCACGAAACTGTACATCGAGTTCAGCTCTGATCGGTGCACCTGTTTCGTCAAAGGCGGTATAACTCACGTCTGCCGACTCCAGCACGCATTCAAAGGTCATGTTGCCTCTGATCACGCGCAGGCCTCGTGGTGCGTGGGTCGTGCCATTCATTTTGTAGGCCAGCAACAAAAAGGCTTGCACCTGGTCATACACGCTCTTGACGATGGCGCCCAGGCCCATGGGCTTGGGGAAGCCAATCTTGAGTATGGTTTTTTCCAGCACCATGGTGAGATGCAGCACCTCGGGTGCGGTCACCAAATACACGGCTTTGGAACCGCTGGTATTGATCCCTTGACGATTTTGATAGTTGTTGCGATAACTATGCTTATAGCTCGTCGGATTGAACTGCGCCTCAAAAGGGAGGGGCGTCAATCCGCCGCTGCTATCTGGCACGGCCTCGATGGTGAGTTTTTTAAGCATATACTTGCTGCCGCGATCGGCTATTTCAGCGATTGTCTTGCATCATATTTTCTGAATCATGGACGCTTAGCGCCGTTCCCGCTTTTCCAAAATCTTCATGACTGCCGCCACACATTGCTCCACGATTTCATCGGTCGCAACAGCATTTGCAGCGAGTGGATTTTTTCCTTCCTCACCTTTGGCAGTGCTGTTTTGGGCGGGCACATAAGCCTTCACGATCATCTCCCTTATTTCGACTGGCATACTTGCATTCTCCTTTTCAATTCAATTTCAACTGGGCCTTGCAGCCGATTTTCATTCTCATTTTTGAGGCTCAGCCTTCGTTTTTTACATCTGCAAGGCGAGTCCTTGCCAGCGCTTGCAAATCCGCATTCCTCTACCCTCGCCGACTGAGAAATAATTTTTCAATAACTTCCAACTCTCTATCCGCAGGCTATTGCGGTTCTTGCAAGGCGCAAATGAGGTTTTTAGCACCGCTCCGGGCCAATTTTGCAAGGCAGTCAGACTCCAAAAAGACGCGCATAATGTTGGAAGTTATTGAAAACTCATTCCTTACAACAGCTTTGCAAATCGATCATAGGCCAGCTCCAAGGTCTCGACCACGGGACTGCTCTGGGAGGCGTCCAGGTCTGAAAACGACCATTTCACAGGCCACGCGTTCTCAAATTGCCAAGCCGCCATCGGAAGTCCTCCCTCGTCTTGCAAAAGCACAAAGACGCTGGTGCGATCAAATTGGTAATTGACCATGGCATCCTCAAACGTAGAGCGCACAAAGGAGACGATGGGCATGCCACGGGTGAGCACCAAGTTGCCATATTGGATGCTGCCATCTGGGATGCGATAGTCATAGAGATTGTGGCCACCCGAGGGTATGGTCTTCACTTTCACGCTCTGGCTCAGGCCCGAGACTTTGCTAAAACGCATCTCCAGCAGGTTGGGAAGCCCAATTTTGGAGATGAAGATGACCGAAAACCTGAATCCCTGGAGCGGTGCTGTCAGCACGGCTCCCAATGCCAGTGGATTAATCATAATGTGTATGCGTTGCCAATACTTTCTTCAGTCTTCTCAAGGGTTGTAGTCCACATCCAAGCGCTCGGCCACGAGTTCGATCGACTCGATCGCCACCTCGTTGTCGCTCGCCTTGAAATTGGGGCCATGCAATTTCACAGGCATGGCCCCGATCACGGTCCAGGCGATGAGGGGATTGCCCAGTTCATCGACCTGCACGATGCGCAGGTTTTTTTTGCGCTCTACATTGGACCAGGGCAAGCCCTGTGTCTGCATCCATGCGCCGAGTTGCTTGCGGTCCCTGACCATGCCGCGACGCAACGTGAGCGTCACAGGCTGCCTGATGCCGCGCAGCAACTCCACACCGAGCATGAAACTCAGGCCATCGCGATAGACTTGATGGTCAAAGCTGCTGTCGAGACCCGAGACCTCAGAAAACGACCAGGTATCGTGGCTGAAGGCAGTCACGCTGATCATGGCTGCAATGCTACCGATATAGGGATACAATTCCACCCTGAATTGGTAGTTGGGCAGCGGATAACTCGCTTTGATCTGATCGACACTGAGGGCCATAAGCAGGATTGCCAGACGGCGATTATTGTTTTCTCACCATGTCGGCCGTGAGGGCCAGCGTCTCGATGGCCACATCATTGGACTTGGCGTCAAAGGTCGGCATGTCGAGTTTATTGGGGAATGCGTTGATCGCGACCCAAGTGAGGCGAGGCTGGCCCAACTCGTCGAGGAGGCTGATGGTGATGTCTTTTTTCTCCACCAAGTTGTATTGGGTGGTGCTGATCCACTCATAGAGAAATGCGGCAGACCCTTGGACGATGCCACGCTTGAGTGTGATATGCACCTCCTTGATCTGACCAGGCATGCGCATCACCACAGGACCGAGTCCACTGGTTGCGCTCTCCTTGTAGGTGGTCATCTCGTAATCCACGGTGAGGCCAGAAACCTCTGCAAACGACATCGTCTCGCCTCCCACCTGCACCCGGAATTGATAGACGGGCATCGGGTACAAGTTTTTCATTTCAGCTGCGGTAAGTGCCATAATATTCTATGATTTAAAATTGGTAATTAGATGAAAGAGAATGGATTTTGAGACTCAATTCCCAAGTGCTTGCACCTGATGAAAGAGTTTAATGGTAATGAATTCGGAGGGGTGCTTGGGTGCGATGCGCACCAGGGCGACCATGCGACCCTCGTCGATATCGGCTTGTGTCATCGACTCCCCAAGCCCGATCGTGACTTGAAAAGCTTCAGCTCGGGTCGTGCCAGCCAAGCCGCCAGCTTCCCAGAGGTCGCGTAAAAAGGATTCGCAAATCCCTTTCACGATGATCCAAGTGCGCATGCCATTGGGTTCAAAGACGGCAAACAAGGTGCGGTCGCGCAATGCAGTTTCCACAAAACTCGCGAGGCGGCGCACATTGAGGTAACTCCACTCGGCATCGTCTCGCGCCAGGGTGCGAGCACCCCAGATAAAGACGCCACGCCCGCGTATCGACCGCATCAGGTTCACGGCTTTGCCATCGGATGGCGTTGCCAAGTCTCCCATTTCTGTGAGGGTCATCGCGGCCGAGAGGCCCACCACGCCTTGCACAGCAATGTTGGCGGGGGCTTTCCAGATGCCACGAGCCTGATCGGTCACTACGATGGCGGCTGCCACCACCGACGATGGCAAGCCCACTTTGGGCATGGACGCCACCGATAGTCCTACTGCGTGCTCGCTTTGGGAGCGCAGACACAAGTAGGGGTAGTAGGCTGCCCCCCAAGCCAAATGGGTGTCGCCTAGGCTGCGGCTAAATTGCCTTGCTTCGACATTTCCATTGCCTGAGATCGGTGCTCCACTGCCTGCATCCATGATGCAAAAGCGTTGGTGACCACTGGCACAATGCTGTAGCAGATCGCGACAGAGCTGAAAATAGTCGGCGGGGGCGAGCAGGATCGCGTCGGTAGGCACCACGAGTGTGATCGCGGCCACACGGTCGAGCGCCTGCACGACGCCTGCAAAATGTGCGGCTACAGGTGCATGATCTGGATCGAGCAAACCGACTGGCAAGACATAGCAAGGGCCACCACCATTCAGGAAATAGAGATAAACGCTACTCCGCAAAAAAGGTCCCCATTTTGCGATGCCATCTGCGGCATTGGATGCGACCCATGGATTGCTATCCTCGCTTTTGCCATCGCGGCAAAACCGACGTTCATAGTCCGCATACCGCGCAATATAAACGGGTTCTCCCACGGCTCCACTACCCATATCCTCCACATAGCCCATGAATACTGGAACGGCCGTCAATGAGATCTCTTGCCCGGGCAACCGCGCGATCTCAGGTTCAAGCACAAATCCAGGTATTTTCCCGACAGACATATTGCTTAGTTACCGCGCACGTTTTGGGAGAATGTGATGACGATAAACTCAGCTGGACGCACTGGCGCAACCCGCACGTCCACGATCATGCGACCTGCGAGGACGTCGTCTTGCGTCATGGTCTCGCCGAGACCGATCTGCACATCAAAAGCTTCTTGGGCTTTGCCTCCTGCGAGGGCGCCTTGTGACCACAGTTGATAGAGGTAGCTGTTGATGGCTGCCTTCACATTGGTCCAGGTGCTCTTGTCATTGGGTTCAAAGACGTAGGCGTTGATGGCTTTGCCGATCGACTCCTCCATCATGATGAAGAGCCTACGCACAGAGATATAGGTCCAGTCGGGGGACTGGTAGTCGAGCGTGCGCGCTCCCCAAACCATGACACCTTTGTCTGAAAATGCGCGGATGGCATTCACCTGCACCTTGTCGCCAGGATTGTTCATATCGGCCTGCTCGCTATCGTCGATCGTGAGCACAGGGCGGCTCGCGAAGTTGAGGCCCACATTCGCGGGAGCCTTCCAGACGCCACGGTCTTGATCGACAGTGGCATACACCCCTGCCACCGCGCCGCTGGGCGGCAAGGTCACTTTGAGGGTGCGCAGCCAAGCGGTGATTTTGGCATACAGCACTTTGTTGGCCATGGTAGCGAGGGTCTCGCTGCCATAGTGCAGGTCGGCGTCGCTGTATTCCCAAGCCATCGTGGTCTGCACAGCTGGATAGTAGGCTGCCCCATAGGCCATGTTGTCGGTGCCGATGCCCGCCCTGAATGCGGCCATATCGGCGGCGATGCGCTGCGACCCTGTGGCAGCAATGCTATCCCCGCGCACGTCGAGGATGCAAAAGCGGTCGCGCAAATTGTGCGCCTGTGCCAATGCACTTTTACAAAATGCATGGTAATCGTCGGCAGCCATGCTCATCGCACCGCAAGGTATGATCAGCGTCGGCTCATCCGCAGTAGCCAAGGCAATGAGGCCGCTCGTATATTGCGCCGCGACATCGGCCGCTGTACCCACGATATAACAAGCGCCACCGCCATTGAGGAAATACCATTGCACGGCATAGTAGAGCAAGGCAGACCCAGCCGGCATGCTGCTTTGCGGATTGCCGCTGATTTGGAAGCTGTCGCCCTGTGCAGCGATGGTCCAAGTCGGTGAGGCTGGACTGCCGTACAAGGTTTTGAATTCCAAGAAATTGGAGATGCGCTGCGGCTGCGGTGTGGCAGAGCCGCCCTGTGCCACACTGCCAAAAAAGGCAGGGATCGCAGTCGCGACATTGGGGATCGAAACCTTCAGGTCAAAGGCCTCAGATACGTAAACCCCGGGTGTTTTATAGGTGACAGACATGATATACGTTATTGAATGGACAATAGAAAAAGGACAATGCTGGGACGGGGATCGGCTGTGGGTCCTCGCAACGTGGGCGCCACATCAGTCATCCCCCATCATCCATCGACTAGGCGTTTTGCTGGAGTTGGGAGAAGCGGATGATGATGAACTCGGCAGGGCGCACTGCGGCCAAACCTACTTGCACGATCATGCGACCCTCAAGCACATCTTGTGCAGACATGGTCTCGCCGAGCCCCACTTGCACAAAAAACGCCTCCTCGGGTTTGCCGCCTGTGAGGGCACCTTTTTGCCAGAGGCTGAAGAGGAAATTGCTGATCATAGCCTTTACTTTGGACCAAGTGTTTTTGTCATTGGGCTCAAAGACGGCAAACTGGGCAGCTTTTTTCACAGATTCCTCTGCCATGATGAAGAGGCGACGCACGCTGATGTAGCGCCAATCGAGGTTGCTCCCGTCTAGGGTGCGGGCACCCCAAGGGATCACACCCTTGCCTGTGAAATTGAGGATGCAGTTGATCGAGCGGCCATTGGTATCGTCCACGTCCAAAAAGGCCTGGTCGTCACGGCCGAGCAACACGGCGGGAGCATTGGTGGCGCTGAGCCCTACATTGGCGGGGGATTTCCAGACGCCACGGTCGCGATCGACGGTGGCATAAATACCTGCCATGGCAGGGGCGGGTGGCAAGCGCAAGGAGGCCTTGGCGATGGCTGCAGCGATCTTGGCATAAACAGTGGGCTGAGTAGCTTTGAGCTGCGCAATGTCGCTCGCCACCACGATGCGGTTTAGGCTAAAGCGCGCAAAACTCACTGCGTCATGATCGGCGGGCGCGCCGACGACTGCCTTGGTCATGAGCGAAAAGCCTTGCTTGTCTAGCAAGCTGTCAAACGCGTCTGAAATCTGAGCGGCTGTATATTTCTCACCTTCCAAGAGCGTGAGCAACAATGTTTTGGTTCCAGGCGCGGTCACGACGCTGAAACTTGCAAGGGCCGCATTGGTGGCGTTCACATTCACATCCACCGACGGCGTGCTTGGACCATTGTAAGAGACGACGGGCATCTTGTTTTTGGTGGCGATCAGGCTGCTGTAGTTGCTTGTATCGCGCCAAGTGGCCACCCCAAAGGTAAAGATCGGGCGGCGGCTGAGGCTCGTTTCCAGATAGGGGTAATAGGCTGCTGCATAGCTGGGATTGGCACTGATCGCCCCGCGAAACACGGGGGCATTGGCGCGTACATCGCCATCTGCATCGGGCATATCGACGATCACAAAACGGTCTTTGAGGGCACCGCATTGTTGCAGCGCAGCCTGCAAGACAGCGAAATAGCTGGCATGCCGGGCGGCGTAGTCGCCCGTGCTCGCTTCCAAGGTGACCATGGCGTCGGTGAGCACGATGAGCGTAGGCTCATCTAGTTTTTTGAGCACATCGAGGGCATGCATGTAACCCGAATTGTCACTCGGATAGTCGGTGCCAGCGACACCAGCCGAGATGATGTAACAAGGGCCGCCGCCATTCCTGAAATAGTGCTCCACGTAGTAGTACAAGTGGAATTGCTTGGCGGCTACCCAGTCGATCGCAGGTGCCTGATTGGCATCCTCTGAGAGGGTCACCGTCGGGCCAGAGCTTACTGGCGGCAAGCCAAAGATGGCTTCAAATTCCATCAACGACTGGATCTTTTGCGGATCAGTCACTTCTAGGGCCGTGTAGCCGAGAAAGGCGGGCACAGCTGTGGCAGTCGCGCTCACAGAGGGCGGAAACACCGATTGTTCCTCTATATAGACGCCGGGGATTTTGTATTCACTCATAATATCATTGACGTTTATTTTTTGATCACTTGAGTATTGCGGAATAATCCAGAATGAGGTGCGGCGGTGCCCCAAGCCGTGGCTTGGGGAGGGGCGGCACATCGGGCACGTGTACCGTCCCACTACCGCCAGACAATGCATTGGTCACGAGGTACCAAGCGGGGAAATCCCTTTTGAGATGCAACTGCACCTGTAGATGGGTAATTTTCTTGCCTGGATACCGTTGGCTCACCATCTGGGCCTCGGGCGTTGCGACGGTGCCGAGGCGGCTCAGAATGCTGCCATTGGCGGCAATCTTGAGCTCGGGCGCATATTGGTCGCCTGTCACCACATAATAATCCCATGTGACCTCAGGGGTCGGCAATGCAAGCCGCACCTTGGCTGTCGTGCCCGACGTGAGCGGCACTGCGATGCGCAAGCAGCAGATCACACTTGCTGGCAAGGGCAAGGGCGATGCCTGCCCACTCGTGGATGTCCAAGCACCATCTTGGTAGTCGAATAGGTATGCCGCATTGCCAAAACGCTGCCCTGCGTTGCATATTGCTGTGACGGCGAGAAATTCAGTGTCGCGCATCTGTAGGAAAAACTCCCATGTGACTGGCGCACTTGCAGGCGGCAGCGTCACGACCGATGGGGTCTCTCCCACCAATTTCCCGCCCATGGGCGACGGCATGAACCGCAGCCGATGCTGTCGCAACAGCTGCTGACAGGCTGGGCTCGGTGCCAGCGTCACATGTGGGCAAAAGCCTTGGTCATAATATGCATGATCGATCACGACCTCCAACAAGGAGGCATATTGCAGGCTGATGAAGGGCGTCATGTTGCTCATGGCATTTGTCCCGATTGGCCCACAATTTCAGTGATCACAGGTACGATCTGCCCCTCGTCGTGCTCGGCCACCATCAACAAGCCCATCCGAAAAAGTACCGAGGGGAGATAGGCGATCTGGAGCGAACTCCAAACCGCCCTTTGCACCTCGAAAGTCATCGGGATCATCTCCACGATCACCCTGTCCACATCGGGAGGGAAATCATGGTGTGCGTGCCGCTCAAAAAAGCGGTGCACCTGAAAATATTGGATGCACAGCGTCAAGTTGTCGAGCGCTGTGGGATAATCTTTGAATTTGGAAGCGACGAGAAAATAGATGTCCAATTTCACAGGTGGAAACATAGCACGCTTAGAGCCATCCACCTCGGCCATTTGCCACATCTCGGCGGGACGGTGACTGCGATTTTCCTCCAGGTTCACCAAAAATACATTCAAGACTTCAGGGCTCAAGACGGGGTCAGATTGGCCGCCCGATTTTGACAGATCTGGAAAATTCAAGATTTGCGAACCAGACAATATTTTGCCCTTGGACACAAAAAATGCATTCAGATCTTCCTTGATAATATTCAATAGTTTACCTATCACAGGTTTACACCTCTGTTGTTGTTTTACACAATTGTCATACTTCCTTTTTCTTCCAAAATAGGCATGCCGATGACTGGACGACATTGCCATTTATTAGTCTCCATGTTGCGCGCAGGTCTGGCAACAACAATCGAAACAAAATTTATTTAAACAAAAAAGTAGCTAGTGATAAATCTCCTTTTTGGCCTTTCCAGATGTATTGATAGTTGACATCAATACATGGGTTCAGCCTTTCAACAATTCAATATTCGGGAACAATCAAATTCCCCCGACAAACATGCGGCAACACAACTATAATTTGTTGTGTTGCCGCAACCCTGCGCTTCTTGCAACCGCGCAGCCCCTGGCTCGCGATTCCGTCAGCGTGCCTG
>JANORP010000337.1:0-2099 GCA_031415375.1 Bacteroidota bacterium
TGTCGGGCGTGGCAGTGGTCCAGGCGCAGACACTCTCAAAAAAAGCAGGCAAGACATCGGGTTTGCCGATCACTTGTTTGGCTGAGAAATTGAGCGTGCTGCTTTGGCTGGAATAGGCTAGGACCTTGCTGGTCCATTGCACTTGCTGGGCAGGCAATGCGCTGTAGATGAGCGCAAGGCAGATGATGATTTTGATTTTCCTGATCATGGTATTGTAAAAGAAGCAAGTTACGGTACAGCTGGAATTGTTGCAAGGAGCATAAGTGCGCCATGGCAACAATTCTGGGGAAGGGCGGATGATGAAGGCCCTTGGGGCCAAGCGACCACCTATTTGGCCGAAAGTTTGTCGAGGCGTTCTTTTTCTGCGAGGGTTAGGCCATTGTAGCCCACCTCGCCGATCTTGTCGAGCAGGTAGTCGAGTTCCTCTGCCTCTGTCATGGGTTCTTGTTGGGGGGTGGCCGGCTTTTGCTTGGAATGAATCGTGCGGATGACAGGCCGTTGGCTGCTCATCACAGGTTCCGGCTGCAGCGGGATCGCCTGCGCGGGTCGATTGGCGGCACCACGAAACCAGTTGGTGAGGTCCCAACCGGAGCGCATGACCTTGACCAAACCAAAACCCACTCCAGCACCTACGATTTCAGCGACGCCTTCCATGGCAAAGATGAGGCGATGCGTCGTGATAGAGGCCATCAATACAAATAGCCCGATGAAGAGTAGCGGCACGTCCCAGATGAAAATACGGAAATTGTAGCGCGGCACGAGTGTGATTGTCGCGCCGATGATGGTCGCATTCACTGCTCCAAAACCAAATAGCCGCGTTGCGCTCGTGGTCTCCACGGTGGGCAGCAAGTTGCTCAAGCCGATGGTGACCAATGCATCCACCAAAATGGCAATCACCACGATGCCCTGCATGCGGCGGTCGCCGATCATAGCATTGAGGATATGGCCAAAGGCATACAGCACAACCATATCCATCAACAAAAACCAAAATGCCAGCGGATGGTTGCCAACCCAATAGGTGAGGAGTGACCAGGGTTGTTTGAGCGCGACGCCCACGTCGGCAGGCAATGTGACTTTGGCCCAGAGCAAACCAAAATTGGCCTCACCCAAGACACCTAGCAAGACCAGCATCACGACATACGAAGCCAGCATCACGGTGAGCAATACTCCCGTAAAACCAAATCGCTTCAGAAACTGTCGGTACCAATCCATGACAAGTCATTACTTCTGAGTGAGTTTACGCAATTTTCCTGCTTGAAGATACAGAAATCCCGCGACCATGCCAGCAAGGTGACCGAAATGCGAAATGCCCCCCATTGAGCGGTGGGTGACTTGCTCGATCACGATCAGTCCCGCTGAGATCACCGCTGCTCCGATCATGAATTTGCGTACGGGAAACCTGAAGGGGAGAAACATGATGCCCAGTCGCTGCTGCGGAAAGTAGTAGGCAAACAAGACCATCATGCCAAACAGCGCGCCCGAGGCACCGATGACACCGATCGGCGAGGGATCCAAAAAGGCTGTGAGGGCCATCGCCACGGCGCCGATCGTGAGATAGGCCAGCAAAAACCGCTTGGCGCCCATTGCCATTTCCAACATGGTCCCAAATTGGAACAGCGCAAGCATGTTCAACACGATATGCCAAATCTCGAAGTGGCTGAAAAACGAAGTCACGATTTGCAGGGGCATAAACTTGCCCGTCTCGGGACCCAAATACATTTCTCCCTTTGAATACACCGTGTAATAGGTATGTCCAGCTTGCGTGTATTCTTCATGGAGACCAAATGGATTGGCCTTTTCCAAAGTGAAATATTCCGGCAGGATTGTCGGATAGATTTTCAGTGCGACAAAGACCAACGCATTGATGATGATCAAATTTAGGACGACAGGAGTGATGTGCAATCTTTGCATGAGACATTAAGCGTTTTTGAGGAAGAATTGTTCGAGATCCTTGATTCCCAATTTGTAATAAGTTGGTTTTCCCATCGGGGAATGGCCTGGCTGCTCGCAGGCAAATAGTTGATCGACAAGTGTTTTCATCTCGATCGGGTCCAGGTGGGTGCCTGCTGCCATCGCGCTTTTCATGGCGATACTTTTGG
>JANORP010000338.1:0-1576 GCA_031415375.1 Bacteroidota bacterium
TGCAGGCAGCCAGATCGCTGGCCCCAGCGGATGATTCAATCTTCTGGAAGCGCTTTCCCCTTCGTTTCCGGAAGAAACGGCAACGCCACGAGACCCAGCAGGAAGATCACGCACATGATCGAAGCGGAGTCACGGAAAGCATCGATCTTCGCCGTGGTTTTTGCCAAATCGATCACCGCTGCGGCCGCACCGCTGCCAGCCGCTGCGACTGCTTCCGCCTCGGCCTTTTTCGCCATGTTTGCCGCGAGGACGCCGAGGGTGAAGGGACCTGTCGCCGCGAGATAGCGACCGACGTTGTAGCAGAAAGAAACGCCGGTTGAGCGCAGGCGAGTCGGGAACAGCTCAGGCAGGTAGATCGAAAAGCCTGCAAAGACCGAGAGCTGGAAGAAGCCCATCAGCGGGGCCATCCAAAGAATGTCGCTTGTGCTGTTCAGTTTCTGGAAGACGAAGATCGTCACGATCATGGCGCAGATGTAGAAGATCGCGAAAGCCTTCTTGCGACCAATCCGCTCGGTCACACGCGTGAAGGCCATCATGCCGAAGAAGGCCCCGAAATTGAAGGCCAGTAGGTTCACGGACATCCAGATCTGCTTGCCCTTGATCACCTCGGCGGCCGCTTTGCCCTGCTCCTTGAGATTGCGCGCGATGATGTCGCCAACCATGTCGCTGGAGAACACGCCGATGCCCCAAAGTCCAATCACTCCGGCACAGGACAGCAGCATTCCAAGCAGCGCGTGCTTGCGCCAAGTAGGATGGCCGAAAAGTTCGCGGTAGGAGCCTGATTTTTGTCCCAGCGCGAGGGCCTTGTCGCGTGACTCGATCCACGACTGCGGCTCCTTCAGGCGCATCTGGATGCTGGCGGTGAGCAAAGCCGGAGCAGCCCCGATCAGGAACAGCCATTTCCAGTATCCCGGACCGAAATTGTTCAGCGCGATGCTCAGACCGATGAGACCCGCAGCACAGTTTCCCACTGCGGAGAAAGACTGGAGCACGCCCAGAGCGCGCGGCCGGATGTGGTTCGGCACCGTGTCAGCGACCAAGGCCACCGAGAGACCGAACACGCCACCGACACCCAGACCGGTGATGAAACGGTAAACGGCAAAGTCCGTGAAGCTGACCGAGAGCGCTGACAAGCCGGTGGCCACCGAGTAGAGTGCCACTGTCACCGCGAGCATTTTGGCCCGGCCAAAGCGATCTCCCAGCGAGCCGAAAATCATGCCGCCGGTCGCCCAGCCGAGCACGAAGATCGAGGTTGCGAGTCCACCGTAAAATTTAGGGTCCTGCCCAGGCTTCAGCAGTTGGGCCATCGCCGGGCTGCGCGCCAAGTTGAAAAGCTGCTGGTCCAGGCAGTCGAACAGCCAGGCGAGAGTCGCAACGATGAAAACGAAGCGCTGGTAGGGCAGAAGCTGGGACCACCAGCCTTTCGTTGAAAGTGAGGAATCCGTGGAAGGGTTTGTCATACAATTGAGGCTGACCGCGACTCCAGAGTTTCCATCCTCGGAGCGCAAGAAAGAAGGAAGGGGTCACTTAAATGGGAGTGCCTCTGATTTCGATTGTCCTTGGCCGGAAGTCGGGA
>JANORP010000339.1:0-3975 GCA_031415375.1 Bacteroidota bacterium
AATGTCGCGGGCCCCCCCCGCAAAATACGCCCCCGCCCCCAGGTGTACCAAGTAACGGGGGTTAGACGGGCGCCCCCTTGCCCCAAAAAACTCCTTTTCATTTGTTGTGGGGGCCCCCCCCAAATCTTGGGGGGTGCCCCCCACCAACGGGTCATCAATATTATATTTGCTCGAAGGGTTTGTCGCACATCAGTCCCAAAACCACAAAAGCCCAAAGCAAGCCTTGGACTTTTGAGGTTGGATGAATTGAATCGAATAGGGATGGCCTTTCAAGCGACATATACGAGTTCCAGGGTGCGATCGAGCGCCTGCAAGCGACTTTCACGCCCAGGAAAGATGGGCTTGCTGGGATCAAAATTGGGGTTGGGACTCTGTAGAATAATCCCAAAACCAGCCGAGGCGACATCGTCTTCGCTGAAATTGGGGCTTACATTCACAAACTCCATTCCGTTGCGAATGTGGAAACTCAGTGCTGAATCGTAAATCTCACGGTTCCTGACTTTCTCGGCGTAGGTCGCACAATCCATCTCATGGATATGGGCCGCAAAATTGACCGTGCGGGAGATGCCCATCATACACCTGAAATTGTCCTCAAAGACGTGCTTCACCAGTATCTCGACGAGCTGCTTTCCAATCTTCAAGTTCTGGTATTGTGGATCGACAAATACATCGAGGCCATAGACGGCGTCGCCCAGTAAGAAATCAGGTATAAATAGATCCTTGTCAATGCATTCGGCTTGGGTATGGGCCTTGCAATATTTTTCAAAGGGTACGACGCGGGCGATATTGGCACCGATGACTTTGCCATCGAGCAGACACACGATTTGGCCGCGTGGATACAAGGCAGATAGCATGTCAAGCTCTTCCTCGTCGGCAAATGACTCGTCCAACTCTGCAAAACATTCTTGCATCGTTTCTTTCAATCCTTGATAGTGATGGGGCTGGTAAAGCTCAAAAACAAGATTTTCAGATGGGGTACTCATGTCGGTGAATCGTTTTTAGTTCTGGGTGGATCAATGGGGTCGGTTAAGATCTCATCTCTGAATGAGATCTTGACCAAATGTAAGGGCGGGTGCAATAGGCGGCTGGGTGCAGTTAGTGAACCGTGGTTTCTGGTTAGTGACCGTCGGAAATCTGACTCAAACGTGTAGAACGCGCAAAAAAAACGCCAGCCAATATGGCCAGCGTTTTCGGGAGGGGTGAATTGTTTCCCTGACAATTCCCCATCTACTTCCCACCAGTTCGAATTCGCGCTTCTATTTTGGAGGTATTTCATTCATGCAAATCAGACGGTGCCGATGCAATCACATTATATATACAGCAAAGCCCGTTTTTGACTGGGAAGATAGAGGATGTACAAACTGTACATCCACCATGCATCCGCCTGTGCTGCGCCGATGATGTCATGGAAATATTGATTGGTCATGATAAATGCGTCACCTGTCTGTGGCTGGAAATCATAATAGCCAACACCCGCGACAGCATCGTCTGAAAATTGCCAGCCGTTGGCGAGTCGAAATCGGTCATCGGCACTGGTGTAGCGACGATCGTAGGTGCGCAATGTGCCCGTGCCATTGTCTGCTTGCAACATCGTGATCACCGACAACTGCACATAGTCTTGCCCCACAAGTGCATCTGGCAATACAAAGTCAGGCTTCACGACGCTGTCGAGCCGCAAATCGTCCACATGCAAGATGCTAGATTGTGCTTCAATGTCCACGATCCTGAAATCGCCGACCGCATAGGCTGTATTGCGCTTGGGATCGACAAGTGTCTCTACTTGAATGCCCTCCGCCTGCAGCATGGCAATGACTTTGGCATTGATCGGTGCACAGAGTGCCGCGATCGCTGCATCTTGCTCATGCGGCGCCAGATATTCCTCCATCGAAAGGTAGTTTTCAAATGCCTTGCCCCAGCAGGGTGGATATGGATCGATGGCAAAGGTAAATGGCGTCTGCCGAAGCTCTTCCAAGATGGTCAAACGGTCATACTCGGCCACCAAAGTCTCGGGCGCGAGTTGCACAAAATCAAAATTGCCAGCCAACACATTGTGCAGCGATTGCGCAGGCAAGACGGTAGCGGGAATGGTGATCATATTGCGACGGGCACTGTGGCCAATTGATAGTGAGGATTTTGTTGAATGACAAGGGCGCCATAACCTGCCGAGGCTAGGTCGGGCGGATAATAACCTGCAATCGCCAGCGTGGGCAGCATTTCATTGCTGCAATTGTAGCTCAGGGAAGGATCATTTAGTTCGCCAGCGACGACCTTATGGAGATAGGTTTCGATGGACATTTCAGCTTGCAAATCACCATATCCCGACACCCGCGACACGCCGATAAATGCCCGCAAATTGTTGCGGACCAGCGTCTCGGTGAGGCGCTGATTGAGCAACTTGCCGATGCCTTTGCGTTTGTGGGTGCTCTTGACCAAAATCTCCAATGCAAACAGGCTGTCGGCACCTTCTCCATAGCTGGCAAAGAGGCTGGGATTGTAGATGTCGGCCATGATCTGCGGCTGGCTAAATTGCGCATACTTGCAATGAAGGCTCAAGATCACGCCGACGATCTCATCGCCAAGACAGGCCACAATCTGCCCATCGGGATAGGAAAGCCGCAGGTCTTCCATATCGTCCATCGAGGCAAAATTGTCGTCGATGCCTGCATAGCAATCCTCAAAAACCGCGATCAGCCCAGCATAGTCATCGGGCGCATACAGTCTCAGTTGAATGTCGGTGGGTTGCATATTTTTCTATGATGTGCGTGGGTAAAGAGAATCAAAACGATCACCTTCAGACCATCGCCGCAGCTGCCAATGCCGCATGGTAAGGGCATTTGGTCGCGGGTTTTTCCGTGTTGAGGTTGGGGGTGTGGAATTGTATCCACTCGATCATCTCGGGATTGTCGGCCTCACCTGCCATGGATGGCGACACGGCCTGCCCATCATAGGGCGCGATGCGGCTACGCAGGCCTTGGCGCACGGTGTCATGCTGCGCGAGCGGTACAAGCGCATCAAATCCGTCGGTACGCTGGATGATCATCGACAATTGCCCCGTGGCATTGCGGCTTTTGCGGCGGTCATTGTTGGGCGAATTGACATTGAAAAACCAAGGCATTCCCATGAAGCTAAACGACCAACCGGGCATCGATGGATCCTCAGGCATGCCCTGCATCCACGGCTCGGGATCGTGGGCACGCAGATAGGCGAGCAATTCCCAAAGAAAGGCATCATCTGCCTCCCAACTCGACAACTGCACATCAAACGACAATACAAATACGCGATAGATATCGGGTTCCCGCTCGACCTCGGCATAGGCCGTCATCGCAAGGCAAGCTTGCGCCCACATGGCTTCCTGGTCGGCATAGTTTTCGACAAAAGCCATGTGCAAGGTATCCTTGGTAATGACATGCTTTGCGAAATAGCACGGGAAATCAGTGCGACTGATGGCTGCAATGAGGCTGTCAAAACAGCCTTGTGCAAAAGGCGTAGCGCTTTCTTGTGCGGCAATGAAATCTGAGTAGCGGTACAACATGTCCTTATTTTTCTGCGAATCTGTGAGACCTGCAACTGAACAATCTAAGACAGCTCAGCTGCACACACCTTCTTGTGGTGGAATTACATTGGTCGGCTGCAAGATCAGAGATTCTGGTAAAAGCCGGCGACCAAAGTTAGTGAAGGTGCGTTTTGGGTTAGTGTACTGTAAGGATGCCATTGAAGCAATGCGATTTTGAACGAGTCCGAGGCCTCCGGCCGAAGGACTACTGACCTTTTGCCTCTGGCAAGAAGGCTCGGGTTCTGTTTGCCAGAGGCAAATGGTCGAGCGTCCTTCGGCCAGAGGCCTCGGACTCCAACGTCAGTGTTGTAAAAATGCAATGCATTGAAGCAATCAGATTTTGAACGAGTCCGAGGCCTCGGGCCGAAGGACTACCGACCATTTGCCTCCGGCAAGTCGGCTAGGGTTCTGTTTGCCGGAGG
>JANORP010000340.1:0-4026 GCA_031415375.1 Bacteroidota bacterium
CGAAGCGTGGTGGAACTTGCCTTTCACCGGCTGGCGGATGAAAGCCACATCGTGCGCCTTGTTCGAACACGTCAGGAACGCGCCGATCATGAAGTTCGGGTCCGCCTTGGTGACGATCTTCTCGGCTATGCTGAAGCCCAGCACTTCGCGGAACAGCTTGACGGTGCCGTCAAGGTCGTCGCCGTAAAGCAGGCAATGGTCGAAGCGCGACGGCGAGATGCCGTGCTGGCCGTCGGGCCAGGGGTCGGGGTTGACGTTCTGCCCGTCGGTGCCACAGTTGTTGCCGATGTACTTCTTCTCGGCGTACAACTCCATCAAGTGCCCGGTGGGGATCGTGAAACGAAATCGCTCGCCAGTCTCGGGGTGCTCGCCGGCGGGAATCCACTCAAGGTCCGTGCAGAGCTTGGACTTCTCGATGTCCTTGGCCAGCGACTTCAGCGTCGCCGGCGAATCGACCTTCCAGCCCATGTAGTCCATGCCGGCTTCGTCGGCCTCGCGCAGCACCACGCTGTGGTGGTCATGCTCGTCCCAGGCCTTGAGATAGACGCGGCCCTTCTTGTCGCGTGCGACTTCGGTGAGGCCGAGAACCTCGATGTAGTGTTTCAGTGCAGGCGCCAGTTCGAGCACGCGGATCACCACATGCCCTGGGCGCAGAACGCCGGTAATTGCCATTCAAGTCTCCTTGTCGGGTTGAGAAACAAGCGCTGGTCTCGTGAAATCGAGACTGAAATGCGCACTCTTGCGGACCGTGCCTGCGCCCCAGACGCGGCCCAGCGCCTTCACGGTGATGTCGCCCTGCGGGTACAGCTTGCATGCCAGCACGCAGCCATCGGCTTCTTCTGCCGCGCTCACCACCGCGCGGTTCATCTTCTTGGTGTGGAAGCTGCCTGAGGTGATGCGTACCTTGCAGGCGCCACAACCACCGTTGCGGCAGCCGACCGGAATGCCGTGGCAGCAGGCCTGTTCCATCGCCGCGAGCACATGCACGTCTTCGGCGCAAGCGAACGATTCGCCTGTGTTCTCGATGGAGACGCGGTGGCTCATCAGGGGCCCTCACGCGACATGGAAGGCGCGGTAGATCGCGCGGAGCGCAGGCTGGCTCGACCTTCATTGAGAACGGTGCGAAAACCGATATGAGAGGTGCCGGAGTCTGTTTCGCTCGCCTGGCGTGCTGCGGGTCGGTAACGCGCGCAGAAGTTGGGCGCGCACAGATGCGATCCGCCTTTGATGACCTTGGCCGGCACCCCGGGCTGTCGCGGGTCGTGGCTTGCAGCCTCGTCAGGACCCGTAGGGTTCACTTCACTGCGGCCACTGTGGCCGGGGACGTACCAGGTATCCGTCCACTGCCAGACATTGCCGGCCATGTCGAACAGACCGTATGGGTTCGGTGAGAAACATCCCACCGGAGAGGTGCCGATAAAACCGTCGTCGCCGGCATTCACGATCGGAAACGCCCCCTGCCAGGTGTTGGCCATGGGCTTGCCGTCGGGCTCGAAACGCGCGCCCCAGGCATAAGGTTCGGCCTTAAGTCCGCCGCGGGCCGCGAACTCCCATTGCGCCTCGGTGGGCAGTTCGCGTCCGGCCCAGCTTGCATAGGCCTGCGCGTCTTCGTAGGCGACGTGCACCACAGGGTGGCTGCCCTTGTCGGCGATGCTGCTGGCCGGCCCATCCGGCTGGCGCCAGTTCGCACCGGCGACGAACCGCCAGCTGCCGGAACGGCCGTCGCGCGGCATCTCGAACACCGCCGAGCCTGGCACGCGCATCGCAGCAGGCAGGTCAGGGTGCCGCTGCAGGTCCGGCATGCGCTCAGCCAGCGTGACGTACCCGCTGGCCGCGACGAAGCGCGCGAACTGCGCGTTGGTGACGTCGTGTCGGTCAATCCAGAACCCGTCGACCACGACCTCGCGCGCCAGTGCCTCTTCGGCGTAGTGCTCGTCCGAACCCATCTGGAAGCGTCCGCCGGCCATGCGGACCATGCCCGCCGTTGCGCCGCCACGTGTGTCGGGCAAGCCGCTGTAGCCTTTGCAAAGCCTTGCGGGCGCAGCGGCAGTGGCAGCGGCAGCACGCAGCGGGCTGTCGGTGGCGGCACCAAGGCCTGCCGCCAGCGCGAGCGTGGTACCGATGGCGAGGACGAGTTTCAATTTACTTGCTCCGCGGCTTCATCGCTGCTTCGATGGCCAGGTCCTCGTAGTACTTGGCATCGTTGCTGTAGCCGGGCCGCTTGGCAAGGCCTTCGATCTCGAGCACGCCGTTGGCGGCGACGTACTTCTTCCACTCGCCCAACATTTGCTGCAGCTTGTCGGGGCGCTGCGCGGCAAGGTTGCGCTGTTCCGTGCGGTCCTCGGCCAGGTTGTAGAGCTCCCAACCGCCATTGCCCCAGGGCGGGTTGGCGAAAACGATTTTCCAGTCGCCCTGGCGCAACGCCTTGCGGCCGCCCAGTTCCCAGCCGAGGCTGTCGTTCGGGCCGTAAACGGCTGAGGCCTTGCCTTGCAGATACGGCACCAGAGACCGCCCATTGAGCGGCAATATGGTCTGACCATCGGCCGTCGCTGAACCCGCAGGGTGCCTGGCGCCCGCCAGCTCGTAAAGCGTCGGCGCGATGTCTGTCACACGGGCAACCCCGGTGCGCCGTTGCGCAGCGACACCATGACGCGGCGACCAGAAAATTGCGGGCACGGAAATGCCACCTTCATACATGAAGGCCTTGTACAAATTCAGCGGCGTGCTGCCGACTTGCGCCCAGCCCGGGCCGTACTCGATGAACGAACCCGGCCGCCCGATGTTGGCCGTGCTGTTGTCCATGTCCTTGTGGATCCACTCGCGCGTGCGCGCCACGTCGTAGACTGAGTTGCCGTCGGCGCCGTTGTCGGACATAAAGATGACGACGGTGTTGTCGAGCTCGCCGCTTTTCTCCAATTGGGCGAGCACACGCCCGATCTGGCGATCCATGTTGTCGACCATCGCCGCATACACCGCCATGCGCCGCGCTTCAGAGCGCCTTTGTTCAGCGGGCAGCTTGTCCCAGCTCGGCCAAGTTGCGTGGCCCTTGTACAGCTGCGAATTCGCAGGCACGACGCCGAGCTTTTTCATGCGCTCGAAACGTTCGCTGCGCAGCGCGTCGTAGCCAGCGTTGTAGCGATCCTCGTACTTGGCGATGTCCTCGTCGCTGGCGTGCAGCGGCCAATGCGGCGCGGTAAAGGCGAGGTAGGCGAAGAAGGGCTTGCTGCCGTCGCCCTTGGTTTCGTCAAGGTATTGCATCAACTTGTCGGCAAACGCCTGCGACGAATAGAAGTTCTGCCGTGGTGTGTCCACCGACTTGCCGTTCTCGCGGTAGATCGCTTTCGGCGGCTTCGCCGGATCAACTGCGACGATGCCGAACTGATCGCCAAAGTGGCTGGCGCCGCCCATCGTCATGGCGTACGAGCGGTCGAAGCCACGCGCCGCCGGGCTTTCGTTCTCGGCATTTCCCAGGTGCCATTTGCCGGCCATCACAGTTCGGTAGCCGGCTGTCTTGAGCACCTCGGGAACGGCCGCCACGCGCCGGTTCAGGAAGCCTTCGTAGCCGGGTTTTCCGCGCTGCTCTGGCAACATCAACTCCGCCATGTCGCCGAACCCGGCCTGATGGTTGTCGGTGCCCGACATCAACATGGCGCGCGTGGGCGAGCAGAAGGGCGAGGCATAGAACTGCGTCATCGCTACGCCGCTACTCGCCAGCCGATCGAGGTTCGGCGTCGCAATCTCGCCCCCAAAAGAGCCCAGATCGGAGTAACCAAGATCGTCGGCGACGATGAGCAGGAAATTCGGTCTGCGCGCCGTCGCCGCCGAGCCCGAATGCCCCGTCGTGCAGGAACTCAGCCATGCGGCAACGGCAAGGGCGGTGGCGAGCAAGGTCAGACGGATCATGGGGAAGTTCCTTGGTTGGTCGAATTCAGATGTTTCTGAACAGCGGGCTGCGGGCCAGGCCCTGTGCAGCGTCGGCATTGCTGAGGAACTTCTCGATGTAGATGTCGCGCTCGTATAGGCGCC
>JANORP010000341.1:0-1690 GCA_031415375.1 Bacteroidota bacterium
ATTTGAGGTTCTTCAATAGTGCTGTCTTTTTGCGCTACCACACCTACCAATTTGTCAGCCTTGTAAGCATCGGTTACGGCCTTTATACTCTTATCTCTGCCTACCGTAATAGGAATTACAACACCAGGAAAAAGCACGGTATTTCGTAGTGGCAAAATAGGTAATTCGGCTGGAATCTGCTGCTCGTCTGCATTTCCATCATCATCTTCGTTTAGGGGTATAATAGGCATAAACTCCATATCATCGTCTTGTCCCTGCATAAAAAACTTATTGTTCATCTATATCTTTTTGTTAGTCAATATGTCAAAAATTAGCGGTAAAGGTCGTAAATTTTTGTGGATATAGTAAGGGGCAATATTGATGCCGAGAAAAAGGTTGAGGGGTTGAAGGGTTGAATGTTGTTGAAGAGTTGCATTGTTTAATGGTTCTGTGGTTTATGAAATTTGTTACTTTAATTAAAATGCAAAGCATTTTCCTTCCCCGCCTTAATTTTTTGTAAAACCGCCTTTCCGTCTTTTCGGCTAAAAAATATTTTTGGACTTTGAGTTCCGAACAGTTGTGGTGAAGACACCAACCGATAAGAGAAAGGTCGTAATTTTTTCTGGAAGTATATAAGGACAAGTTTGATGCCGGGAAAATGGTTGAAGGGTTGAATGTTGTTGAAGAGTTGCATTTTTTTATCGGTTGGTGTCTCCACCAACCGAAACACTAAATTTATCTTCATTTTTACCTATGGCTATCTCTACAAATCGAAAATGTAATATTAATCTCCATTATGATCTATAATCAGTTAATATTTTTTTTATCGGTTGGTGTCTCCACCAACCGAAACACTAAATTTATCTTCTTTTTTATCTAGGGCTATCTCTACCAATCAAAATGGAATATTAATCTCCATTATGATCTATAATCCGTTAATATACCAAATTCATCTATTCCATTTTCGTAAAAATTTGCACTACTCCATCTGTAATTTTCTGGTAAGTCGGCTAGTTGCCATTTTTCCTTTACGGGATTATTGTGAATGTATGCCAATCTTTGTAAAAAACTTGCCTCAAAAGTGAGTGGTATCGCAAGAGGATCTCTTTTCCAAAATTGGTATTTTCTGTCGGATTTATTAACAATATATTTTTCTAATTCTGTAGGATTGCTAAACTCCATTATTTTTTTAAATTGATGTGCAGTAAATTTAGCAAAACTTCCTGCTGGGCTCTCTTTACCATTTAAATCAAGCATTTCCCAAATTAAATGTATATGATTAGGCATTATTACAAAAGCATATATTTTTATTTTCTTGTTTTCTACTAGGTATTTCCATGAATTGATTACTACCATTTTCATTTCATCATCAGACAATAAATGTTTGTGTTCATAAATTGTATCTGTATAAAAATAAGATTGCAGATGACCCATTTGCCCCTGTCTTTTGTAAGGATTGTAATTCATAAACGGAAATTAATAATATTTTTTTACATTTTATGTGTAATGAAGTTTCGGTTGGTGAAGACACCAACCGATAAGAATTTTTGTGGAAGTGTATAAGGGCAATATTAATGCCGAGAAAAAGGTTGAGGGGTTGAAGAGTTGAATGGTGTTGAAGAGTTGCATTGTTTAATGGTTCTGTGGTTTATGAAATTTGTTACTTTAATTAAAATGCAAAGCATTTTCCTTCCCCGCCTTAATTTTTTGT
>JANORP010000342.1:0-17604 GCA_031415375.1 Bacteroidota bacterium
CAGCTCGACATATAAGTCGCTGGGGACCATCAGGAAAAAACTATCGATGGCACAAATGAATTCCCGCTCAAATGCCAGCCAATCGGTGATGTCTTTTCCATTCTTGAGGTAGTAGGCGCGGGCGGTACCATCCAGGATAAAATATGTCTTGGAAGCCATTTGGCCTTCGGTAACCAGGGTGGTTGGCTTGTCATATTGCTGGAAATGGAGTAGCCTCCCAAAATCCGCTTGGCAAGCGGGTGACAGTGGACTGTAATGCTGGCTGATCGCGGCGACCGCGCTTTCAATGATCAAGCTGGGATTCATGACACATTATATACTATTGGTCACGCGCAAGATGACGCTGGTGATCGAAGCTTTGGGCTTATTAAGATTTCATTCCTAAAGTATGTTTTTCCCGTCTTTGTCACCCTCTCGTGTCTGATGGTCATAGCTCAGGCTCCGCCTCAGTTTCCATTCCCCGTTTTCAAGAAGCCAGAGATGATCAAACCTTGCCACGCTCCTAAATTGAGGAATACCGTCCACCTGCTCATAAAACTTGTGCTTGGCAACTTGGATCGCACCATACAAAGTCGCCCCGTCATAGAGCGGATAGATGGTTTCGCTCCCTGGCACGAGCTTGCGGAGCGGATGGTAAGCGTTGGTACAAAGGCCATCCCGGATGCCCGCTACAAACGCCGCCTTGGTAGGCGTGATCCCCGATTTGTCATGGTAGAATTCAAAATCATCAGAGAGCAAGCGTTCAAATTGGCTCACGTCGCACGTATTGAAACCCACATCAAACAGCAAACTGTCTTGGGAGCGGATGATTTGGGTGAGCTCTCTGGGTTGTATCTGGGCCGAACCCCAGAGCGGAAACAGGAACAGCACCATAAGTGAGCACTTTGCAAAAGAGACAATATTCGGGAGCATAGAAGATTTTTGACTCAAGGGATGTGGATTCATTTCTCACTCAACAGTCTTGCCATGCGCTTTATCCTTGGAAATCAGATGTGTTACGATGTTTTCGAATGCGATCATCATCCTGACAATGATTGCGCGACGCGCAGCGTTTTGTGCCCTCAAAGATAGCTGAAAAGGGAATAAGTCCGCAATTCCAATTTGATGCAGCAAACCCTGCGGCAAAAGTGCAATAAAATCCCTCTTAGTGAACCAAATCCGACCACCACTCGTTTATCTTCCAATATGTCATCCCATTATATGTATCAACTTGTATTTGGCCTGCTACTGGCAGGCCTCCTTTGCGCTTGCGCTCCGCATACCGCGCCTTCGGGCAGCACTGCGAGTGCCAGCACGACCGCCACGATTGAGCACGGGCTCAAATTTGACCCCGCAGACACTACTTGGACCGAGAAAGTCCAAAAAACCGACGACGAATGGCGCAAAATCCTCACCGAAGAAGAATTTGACATCCTACGGCGTCAAGGAACGGAGATGTCCTTTAGCAGCCCGCTCTATGAGCTGGAAGACAAGGGCATGTACTATTGCGCGGGTTGTGCCAACCCCCTGTTTACCAGTGAGACCAAGTTTCATTCAGGGACTGGCTGGCCGAGCTATTGGAAGCCCTATGCCTCCAAAAGCGTAGCAGTTGCAACCGACGACTCCCATGGCATGTCTCGTGACGAGATTTCTTGCGCCCGTTGCGACGGCCATTTGGGTCACGTATTCGACGATGGCCCCAAACCGACTGGCCTGCGCTACTGCATGGACGGTGTAGCCCTCCATTTCGTAAAATCCAAGTAACACCCTCTCCATGAAAATTGCAGCTTCAATTTTAGCCTTCGCGGCTGTTCTCACATTTACCAACGCCTGCGCCCCCAAAGGTGATGCAAACGCGACCGACAAGGGCAATACCGAGTCGAATACCTCTCCAAAGTCGGTCGCCGATCTCTCCAAATTGCACAAAGCGACGTTTGCGCAAGGCTGTTTTTGGTGCGTGGAAGCCGTTTTTGAGAGTATCAAAGGCGTCGAGGAAGTCGTCTCTGGCTATTCGGGTGGCCAATCCAACGATCCTACCTATGAGGAAATCGGAGGCGGCCGCACTGGCCATGCCGAGTCGGTCGAGGTCTATTACGACTCTTCCGTCGTCGATTTCCCGAGTTTGCTCCGGGTGTACTTTGCAGCCGGTGATCCCACGCAGGTCAATGGCCAAGGCCCTGACCGCGGGACGCAATACCGTTCCATCATTTTTTACCGCAACGCCACCGAAAAGCGCATTGCCGATCAGCAGATTGCCAGCTTGAATGCCTCGGGTAAATACAAGGCACCGATTTCGGTAGAGGTCACTGCGTTTGAAAAATTCTGGAAAGCCGAGGCCTATCACCAAGATTACGTGCCCGCACACCCTGAGAACCCTTATGTGCAGCATGAATCCATTCCTCGCCTCCAGCGTGCCCAAGCGCAGGTGAAGGATTTGTTGAAAGCGGGCAAGTGACCGCTCCAAACTGCACATCCTACTGCGCAGTGTAGCATTGGGCATCCTTCAAAATGTAAACTACTGCTTCGGGAAAGTCTCAGACGTTTCCGAAGCAGTAGTTTTTTCCATAGAATTCTGGCAAGGGCTGATTGCAAGGAGCGCACCTCCTCCTAGAATGATGTGTGGATTCCCCAAAAGGTCACCTGGAAATCAAAATGCTCCTTTGACCCAATTGCTATCAGCGACGAGTGCCAAGATATAATCGAGGAGCCGGCGAAACGATTCTTCCTTTTCGGTCCAAAGCACGCAATTTGTGCCTTCCGTGTCACCTTCGACCTGTTTCTCAAAAATGGCGTCTTTGGATTTGAGAAACTTCCTCGCCAAGACCTCCCAGCCTTGGCCATCAATTTGGAGCCCGGCATCATACATGAGGTCTTCGATTTCCTCATAGTGCTCGCCAGCCTTCAAAATGAGCTGGTAGCCGATGACTGTGCGGCCTTTGTGGCCTAGCTCGGAAACATTGATGAGCAAGGGCGCAAAGGTGTCGTCCTCGTAACTGCCTTCATCGGCAACAATCGCCCTCAGTTTTGAGGGAAACTTCAATTGATCAGAATTGGGCATGTATCTCTTTTCTCAAGTGCAAGTGCGTGAAGATCCCGAGGACCTTTCACAAATTGAAGATAAGCATTTCAAGCATTCATTGGAAGGATTTGCGAAACAATTCGTCGAAACTCGCTGTACTACGGGTGCAAGTCCTTCACTGTTAGAATAATGTTCTTCCCACATTGTTCTTGCAGTGTTTTGAAAACTCGTTCGGAACATATTTGCAAACACGCTTTTGATAGCATTCGCGGCCAAGCACGCTGCATGCCACTACATGAAGTATCATGCAAGGCTCATCCTCCGCAGGATTGACGGTAGCCTGTCGCGATGGCCTAGCGATGGTGCGTTGGCAAGCTGCTAGGCAAACAGGCGCTTTACCGCCCCAAGATCACTCAGCAGGTCGAGCACATGGCCAAAGATCTTGCGAAAGCTCGCTTCGTCGGGAACCCACAGGATGCAGGTTTCGGTCTCTGACTCGCTTTGCAGCTTGTTTTCCAAGATGGGGTCGATGCGGTGGATGTATTCGCGGATCATGTCTTCCCAGTCCAAGCCGCTGGCGTCCATGTCGTTGGATTCCATGATGGCCTCGATCTCTTCAAAGGCGTCACCAACAGGAATCTCAAATTGATAGCAGATGACATCTGAACCTTCCTCCTCGCCTTCGAGCACGAGCACGGTGATCGGTGCGAATGTGTCGTCGCTCCAGATACCGTCTTGGTCGAGGATCTTGTCGAGGTTTTTGGGGAATACAAGCTGATCGATTTTCTTCATAGCGCAAGGGATCCCGACAGAAATGCGGGCTTCGAGTCCAATATACGATGAAAATGATCGGGTCAAAATGGATTCTCCCTACACGCGTATTTGTGTAAGGCTCTGCATCAGAGCTGGTAGGAATGCTGGATTCCGCTCAAATTCCTCCATCACAAGGTGATAGGCAATCTCGCGACCTGCGCGTGCAGCCGCCAGGGAGTGCAACTTGTCGCGTGTGGGGTGGTGAAACTCCAGGTGGTCGCCCTCGATGGCCGCAACCAAAATCAGGGAGCGTCGCATCCGAGCCCAATTCAGTTGCTCCGATGCACGTAGCGAGATGTTGGCAGCCTTCATTTCCTGGCTGGCATGGTTCGTCTGGCTTTTCAGCTGCTGGAGTTTGGCTTGGATCGCCTTCTTGATGCCCACGACGATCCCGTCTGTCAAGGAGCCGTGTGAAATGGTCTCCAAGGTATTGGCAAAGCTGCGAATGCTGGCGACAGGTTGTGGCATCGTCAGCAGGCCAAACGCGATCTGATACCCATTGCCCGCCCACCTGCCTTGGAAGCTGAGGTCGCAAAGTGCAGGCATGGTGGCTCCCGCCTTGGCTTCGCGGTAGAGGTGAACCAAGCCATCTGGGAAATGAAAATGATGGGGCATGGCAAGGATTCCATTTTGGAATACCAGCTCTACCTGTGGATGCAACATGGCCAAAATCCGCATGCGCTCTGAAAATAGATCTGGATCGAAATTGTCTGACCGAAGTATTGTGTCATCCAATTGGAAATCCAATTTCATCCAGCCTTTTCCACGATCTACACTTGGTTTCCAAGGTTCGATTTCGCAGGTTGGGGAAAATGAATAGGCGCGTGCGCAATATTGCACGTCGAGCCGTCGCGCAACGGCCCGCAAAACGCTCAAAAATAGCGGATTGTAAAGCGGCTCAAATTTCTCCAGGGCCTTGAGTTCGGGAACCAAATCGCCTCCGGAGGAAATCTCTAGGCTAAATTCGTCCTTTTCCAAGACTATGAGCTTGATTTGTAGTGCGCCCTTGGCCCCAAGTTGGAGAAATATTGAAAGCAGTTCATTCAATAGGCTCGCAATTCCTCGTCCATCTACGGCACCAAGATACATGGCTGGTCGCTTGCGGATAGCTTCAATATAGGATTCCTTGACCTGGATAGTCATGTTTTCAGTCGTAAAAATTGGATTGATTTTGAGGGGCATATTGCCTGGAAGGTAAGGGTTTCGAAGTCATGTGCTGTCTTGGAAATTCAATCATTGACCTACAGATAAAGATACCGAAATCGGGGCATCGATGCAATTCTCCAATGTGCTTTTCCTCCATTTTTTCAAGGAATATTGTGGTCGTTGTTGGGTGATCGGAATGGTCTCTCGGCTCCCCAAATAGCCCTTGCCCAAACCACTGCTAGCCTGTAACTTTGCCCGCATGAATCCAGTCGCAGCAGACACGTGGACCCTAGGCGGGAAGCAGTTTCGTTCTCGCCTCATGATCGGCACATCGGCCTACCCGAATCCCGACTTGATGTTTCGCGCCATTGCCGCGAGTGGGGCCGAGATCGTGACGGTCTCCATACGCCGCGTGAATCTGCGCAATGCCGAGCATACCTTTCTCTCGCATCCCTTCATGCAGGGCTTTCAGCTCCTGCCCAATACGAGTGGCTGCTACACAGCCAAGGAAGCTATCCTCACCGCCGAACTCGCCCGTGAGGCGCTCGGCGTCAACTGGATCAAGGTTGAGGTGATCGGCGATGAAAAAACCCTGCTGCCCGATAGCCTCGAATTGCTCAAGGCCTGCGAGACCCTGATCGCAAAAGGATTTGTGGTCTTGCCTTATTGCAACGATGACCTTGTGGTCTGCAAACGGCTGGCAGCCATGGGTTGCGCAGCCGTGATGCCGCTCGCTTCACCGATCGGCACAGGTCTCGGCATCCGCAATCCGCACAACTTGTTATTGATTCGCGATGCGATCGACATCCCGCTCATCGTGGATGCTGGCATCGGCACGGCGAGCGACGCTGCGCATGCCATGGAGTTGGGCTACGACGGCATCCTCCTGAATACGGCAATTGCGCAGGCGCAAGACCCCGTAATGATGGCCGAGGCGATGCAGCTCGGCCTTGCCGCAGGGCGCAAAGCCTACTTGGCTGGCCGCATTCCCAAGGCTTATCATGCCAAAGCAAGTTCACCACAAGACGGGATGCTCTTCAGACCCAACTGAGGCTACACGGTGAAAGAGGCGATAGGAAAGGCTTATTTCCCCAAGAGCTTGCTCATTTGAGCGGGATCTTGGAGAGCTTTGATCGCTGCCAACACATCTGGATCCATGTCAAAACTAGCTTCGATTTCGCCTTTGCGGTAATAGTAGCGCATCACGATTTCATTGCGCAGGAGCTTGGAGATTTCAGGGCGGAAGTTGAGTAGATCCTCTTGTTTTTCCTTTTGAAGCTTGCCTTCCATGGCTTTCATGTCTGCGCTCAGCTCCTCGGTATAGTGCTCTTCCTCTACAAGTTCCTTGAACTTGGTAAATTCCTTTTCGGTCTTGGTCTCAAACGTAAAGGCTTTGCTTTTGCAGAACGCTACAAAATCAGCGTAAATCTCTTCGGAGATTTTGAATTCCCTGGCCGTAGGGATCGTTTCGTGCTTCACACGGAAGTGTGTTGCATAGTCAAAGATCATGTTTTGGCGCAGCAACTCCTGGGAGACCGTGTGCAATTCAGGGATCTCAACTGTAATGTCTGGGGAAATGCCACCGCCATCGAGGACGGTGCGTCCATTGTGGGTCTTGAAGGCTTTTTGGAGGCTATCTGGAATCTTACCTACACTGCCGTCTTCATTGCGGTTGCTATAGTCGATCGCTTGGATACAGCGACCGCTCGGCGTGTAGTATTTGGCCGTCGTGATTTTGATTTGGCTGTTGTAGCTCAGCGGACGTGTCGTCTGCACCAAGCCCTTGCCATAGCTGCGCTGCCCCACGATCACGCCGCGATCCAAGTCTTGCATCACGCCCGATACGATTTCAGATGCCGATGCCGATCGGCGATTGACCAATACTGCCAACGGGATGTTGGCATCGACCGGAGGATTGCGCGCTGTATAGCTTTTGAGCGAGCCTTCCATTTTACCACGGGTCTCTACGATCATTTCGTCCTTGGGTACGAAGATGTTGCTGATGTCGATGGCTTCAAATAGCAATCCACCGGGATTGCCTCGCAGGTCCAGCATGACTGCTTTCAAGTTTGGGTTTTTGGCTTTGAGGTCTTCCAGTGCGGTCTTGACTTCCTTGGCGGCGTCCGATGTGAAGCCAGTGAGGCTGATGTACCCGATCTCATTGTCGATCATGCCCCAATAGGGTACGTTCAAGATTTTGATGTCGTCGCGCTCTACATCGACTGTGAGCGGGGCTTGCAGGCCTTCGCGCTCTACGGTAATCTTGAGCTTGCTTTTGGGTTGGCCTCTGAGTAGGTCGCGCACGTCAATGCTTTTGGCGTTGTCGGCACTGATTTTTTCGTTGTCGATCTGTATGATCACATCCCCAGCACGCAAGCCAGCCTTGGCGGCAGGGCTGTTTTCATAGGGCTCTGTGATGATGACTTTGTTGTCACGTTTGCCGACCATGGCACCGATACCACCATATTGGCCCGTGCTCATGAAGCGATAGTCCTCGATCTCTGCAGCGCTGATGTAGTTGGTGTAGGGATCGAGCGACTTGAGCATGGCTTCGATACCCGTGCGCATGAAGTCGGTGGGCTCGATGTCATCGACATAATTGCTATGCACCTCGCGGTACATCTTGCCAAAAATGTCGAGGTTTTTTGAAATTTCGAAGTAGTCGTCTCCTGCTGGGCGTGCGACGTAGCCCACGGCTGTAAGCATCATCACGGGCACCAATGCCAGCAACCACCTACGTTTTTGAATCATCCTGCTCATTTTCATGCTTCAAATATCTAGAATTCCGAGTCCTAATATTACCAACGTCAAAATTGCCATCCAAGTACAAATCAGCCTAGATGATGGAGATACGTATTTGGGAAAAAAGAGAGTTGCCCTTTTGTAGGCGGAACTCAAATTTCTTGTTCCAAACCGACCCATCCAGCCATTGCTTGCGCTCGCGGGGCACTCATGGTACTGGATCATGCCCGTGGCCGCCCCAAGGATGGCAAGACATGAGGCGGCGTACCGTGAGGTAAAACCCACGAAATGGCCCATGCTTTTGCAGAGCCTCGACCGCATAGCGCGAGCAGGTGGGTTGGTAACGGCAAGAAGATGGAATGAAAGGCGAGAGTACCACCTGGTAGATGCGAACAAAACCTATCAAGATGTAACTCAGTACTTTCAAAATTTTTTCACCAATTGCCGAAACGCCTGCCGCATATCTTGCTCAATCTCATTAAAGCTACGGATTTCTCGGGAATTGTATTTGATGAGAATGGATAGGTTCTTGCCTTTTTCGGCAAGCTGCGCGAGCAAGTCAGACTTGTGCAATCTGAAAGCCTCGCGCATGCGTCGTTTGAGCAAGTTGCGATCAACAGCACGTTTGAAATCCCGCTTCGTGGCCACAAGTGCGACTTGGCAAGCAGAAGCCACAAGCTCGCTTGGCATGTCGAAGAAAAAGGTCACACGGAGACGCCCGGCGTAAAACGATTGTTTGGCGTCGATTAAAATAGTAAAGCTGCGCTTAGAGCACAGCTTTTCACTCTTGGAGAATGTATTCCGCAAGATTTCTATCCCCCATTATAGAGGTTACTGACCTGATTCAGGCTTAGTACTTGTGACGATGCTCGTCGCTCACGGTGAGCTTGTGACGCCCTTTGCGACGACGTGCGTTCAATACGCGCTGACCATTGGCTGTCTCCATGCGGGTACGGAAGCCATGCTTATTTTTCCGTTTCCTCTGATGAGGTTGAAATGTACGCTTCATCTTTATTCTCTTCTTATTTTCCCGAACAGGGGACGCAAAATTAAGAAAACTATGTGCTGATGCAAACAGGAATCGATTTTATCTGGAAAAAGATGTGGAAAAAATTTCCGAATCCCTCCAAATGTCCATTCTAGCATGGTATTTACCATTCGTCGCCATCGACCTCATCGAGCATGCCCAAGTAGGTATGGTAGCGAGATTCAGGAATCTTGCCTTCTTTGACCGCTTCTTTGACCGCACAGCCTGGTTCGACCTTGTGGAGGCAGTTGCTAAAACGGCAAGCGTCCAGAAAAGGACGCATCTCTGGAAACAAGGGGCCCAGCTCGGTTTTTTCGAAGTCAAACAACTGCATTTCTCGAAACCCTGGAGAATCGATGATATGGCCCCCAAAAGGCAGGTCAAACATTTCTGCAAATGTCGTGGTATGCTTGCCTCTGCCCGAGAAGTCGCTGATGTCGCCCACCTTGAGCTTCAACTCTGGGGCTACGAGATTCACTGTTGCAGATTTGCCAGCGCCAGAGCGGCCCACCAAGAAGCTCACCTTGTCCTTGAGCATCGCTTGGATCGCTGGGGCATAGTCGGGGTTCTTGGCAGAGATGGCGTGGCAGTCGTAGCCTGCTGCGCTGTAGAGCGCCTGGTATTCTGCCTGACGGTTCAGACCGTCGGGGCTGAGGACGTCGATCTTGTTGAAAAGGATGATCGGCTTGATGTGGTAGGCCTCGCAAGTGAGCAGCAGACGATCGACGTAACCCAAGGTTGTGACTGGGTTTTCGATGCAGAATACTACGATGGCCTGATCGATGTTGGCGCACAGAATGTGGGCGCGCTTGCTCAGGTTGATGGATTTGCGCAACACATAGTTGCGGCGATCCAGGGTTTCATAGATGGAGTAGCCGCCTTCTGTGTCGTAGGTGAGCAAGACATGGTCACCCACTGCGATGGGATTGGTGGTCTTGATGCCCTTGGTGCGCATCTTGCCGCGCAGGCGGCACTCATCTACCTTGCCATCCGCCATCCGCACGAGATACCATAGCCCAGTAGAGCGCAAGACTGTGCCTTGTATGGGGGGCCCTAGTGGGACTGGAGCTGGTTTACGTTTCTTGCCTTTGGCCATGCTGTGGAATCTGTGGATTAACTCGGGCGCGCCCAAAGATCGCGGTTGCGGAGCTGCTCCTCGGTCGCTTCGGGGTTCTCGACCAGTGCAAAGTGGGTATGGCGATAGTCTGTGCGAGATTCCAACACCAGATGCTCGAGCATATTGGCGCGAAAGACGTGTACTTGCAGGTCCTCGTCGTCGGCTTGGAAACGCAGCAGTGCTTCAATTTCGCTGGCATTGGCGCGATGGCCTTGGATCGCAACGAAAATGTCCCCAGGACATAGACCAGCCTGCTCGGCAGGGCTGTTTTCGTGTACTTGTTTCACAACCGCGCGACCGCCATCCTCGTCGATGATGAAGCCGTAGTCGCGTTCGCTTGTCGAGCCAGGGTCGCTCTCCACCAAGGCCAAGCCTAGGTAATCGGCGGCATGACCCAAGGCTTCATCCATGGGGACGGTACCAGAGATATAGTCGCGGAAATAGTCGTCCAAACGATGACCCGCATGGGCTTCTGCGATGGACTTGTAGTCCGCCCGTGTGTAGCCGATGCAAGTCTTGCCAAAGCGTTCATACATCTCGCGCATCACCGTGTCGAGTGAGCGGGCATTGCCCGAACCCTTGCGCACGGTCACATCCAGGATCAGCGCAGCAAGCGCGCCCTTGGTGTAAAAGGAAATCTTGCGATTGGGAACAGCCTCCTTGTAACCAATGAGCCAAGACTCAAAACTACTTTGTTCCAAGCTGATGTGGTCGCGGCCATTGTTGGCGTAGTGTTTTTTGAGGAAGGACTTGTTGAAGACCTTGAGGAATTCGCTCAGCGACCAAACCCCACATTTGAAAACGAGGAGTTCACCATAGTAAGTGGTGACACCCTCAGTGACATAGTGCAGCGTCGAATACATCTCCCGGTCATAGACATAGGGCTGCATATCGGCTGGGCGGATGGCCTTCACATTCCAGGTATGAAACAACTCATGGCAGCTTACGCTCAGCAAATCCTCATATTCATCTACCTCATCCAAGCGGAAACCAGGCCCCAGTGCGATGATCGTGGAGTTGGTATGCTCCACACCATGGTAGATGCTCTTGTTGTGGATTTGGTAGAGGAAATGATAATCCTTGGCAGGAAATCCACCAAACATGCGGATCTGCGCTTTGATGAAGGCCATGAAGTGTTCTTCCAGCTGACGCCATTGCGGCTTTACGTCGCCTTGAAACCAGATGTTGAAGGGGACATCCTCGACCACAAAGGCGTGGTGCTGCAAGGTCTGGCTGGCGATGAGCGGGGCATCTACCAGCAAATGATAGTTGTCGGCAGAGAGGGTCGTGCCGTCTTGCCGCAAGCCGCAGGCGATGCGGTAGTCGTCGGGCAAGTCGAGCCACATCTGGCAGGGTAGATCAATCTGCGTTGCATCGTACATGAGCAAATTGCAGGGGTTGATATAGACTTGGTCTTGGTCATAGAGACTGCCGCCGGCATCCGAAATGATTGCGTAGTACTTGTATTCCAAGACCGCATCTTCGCCTTGCATGTCGATTTGCCAGGTGTGTGTGGCCGTTTTGGTCACGTGGAGCAGCTTTCCAGAAGCCGACCAAGCCCGCGCATCCACGATGCGCTCTGCGTAGGGCGCCATTTCATAGCGACCCGGCCGCCATTTTGGGAGGTGGATGGCTTGTGCACCCGTAAGTGCAGGCAAATCGAGCTGCACCCTGATCAGGTGGAGCTCTGGCGCATCAAAATAAAGGCGATAGTTCATTGAAAGCGTGCTTCGTGCAATAGAGCAGCAAAGCTAGGAATAAATTGGAGGTGGTGGTGGATGGGATTTTTTAGGATGGACTTGTGGGATGCAGCGCATGACTATGGAATTGTAGTCAGCCGGGGTTGACTATAAAAATATAGTCACCTTGACTTGACTATAAAAATATAGTCAAGTAACTTTGACTATATTTTTATAGTCATCAGGCATGAAGAATCAAAAGATCGAATGGAAAGACCCTAGAACGATGGTTGGTGGGACAGCAGAAGGAGCCGACTATTTCCCGAGAGTGGCTGTGGAGGGGAGGCTATGGAAGGAAATCGGCAAGGGCAATCATATCAACTTTACAGCACCGAGGCGCGTCGGGAAATCGTCGGTGATGAAATACATGGCCAAGAACCCGGAAGCGGGATTCCTATGTTGCTATCAGAACATTTCATCCGACAGCACCGCCCAGGAATTCTACAAGCGACTCTTTGAATTGGTGATCAGTCAGGCAACGGATTCCAAGTGGAAACGAATCAAGGAATGGACGAAATCGATTGGCATCGAAGAGATTTCACTCTCCGGCAGTGTCAAATTCAAGGAGAAGGGGACTGATTACAAGGAAACCTTGATGGGGCTGCTAGGGCAAATCAAGGATGAAGGTGCGAGAATCGTTTTGTTTCTTGACGAGTTTCCCGACGTCGTCAAAAACATCTCGGAGAGTACCCCCGAAGGAAAATCTATCGCCAAGGACGTGCTTCAAACGCTCAGAAGCATTCGCCACGATGATCGATTCAAAGGACATTTTACCATGGTGCTCGCTGGCTCCGTGGGACTGGCGCATATTGTGAGTGACATTGATCGGCTTGCAGTAATCAATGACCTAAATGAACAGCATCTCTCAGCACTGATTCATTCGGGGGAATCCAATGGAAAGCCCAGTGAAGCGGAAAGATTTGTAGAACATCTCATGGAAGGCGCCACCATGCAAATCGATCAGGAATGTCGGTCATATTTACTCACGAAGCTAGGTCAGCCAATGCCTTATTACATTCAGCTACTGATTGAGGCCTGCAATGAGTCGCTCCGTGAAGCCGAGAGGGCTGAACTCACTCCTGAAGACATCGATCGTGCTTGGGAAAAGATTCTTAAGGAGCATAAGTATTTTGCCGATTGGGATGAACGTCTCAGGGATTACTTTCCCAAGATATACCCCTATTTTCTAGATGTCCTCAGCAAGTGTGCCGACCAAGGCAAAATTTCGATCCAAGAAGCATTCGATATTGCCAAGAAGCATGCCGTCGGCACTGAATACAAAGGAAGGATAGATGACGTGCTCACGCAAGATGGCTACCTCTATGAGGAATCAATGGTCTATCGATTCCATTCCCCCCTCCTCCAAGCATGGTGGAAAAATCGTCACCCAGTCCTCACCAAAAAGAAAAAGTGATGCAACCCTTCCTCATACAATACCAGTCCGCCAATCTCAGCGACGAGCAGATCATCGACAACTTCGTCGTGCGCACCAAGGAGTTTGAGCGCGTCATGGCCGACATTCGTACCACTGAAAAAGGAAGCAGTTTTCAGCATTACGTCTTTGTGGGTCGGCGCGGGAGTGGGAAATCGACCTTGTTGCGTAGGATACAGGCCGAGGTTTGTACCGATCCAGAATTGAAAGAAAAATTCATCGTCGCCAATCTCAGTGAGGAGCAGGCGGGCATTTACAAGCTCTATGACCTGTGGGATTATGTCATTCGCGACTTACGCACTAAGGGCTTTGATCTGCCTGAAATTGATTGGCAAGAATATCAAGATGACCTTAAAGAATATACAAAAGTCCTGTATCGTACGATCCATGAATTCTTGCACAAGGAAGACAAGCGCCTTATTCTTTTGGTGGACAACATCGACCGCATTTTCAAAAATATCGGCAAGGACGCCAATCTCCTGCGCGAGCAATTGATGAATTTCAACGATGTGCGCATCATCGGCGGCAGCACCATCATGGCAGAGGATTTTTGGCGCTACGACATGCCTTTTTATCAGTTTTTTTCGATCAAGCGCTTGGAGCCGTTGTCGATGGAGGAGATCAAAATGCTCTTGGAGCATTGGGCAGTGGCAAGCGGTAGCCATGAGATTGCGGAATTTGTTGAGCGGCATACTGGTAAAATACAGGCCATTCGTATGCTCACTGATTGCACGCCGCGTACAATGCAATTGTTTGTCGATATGCTTATCAATCGAAACGATCAGCAGGGATTCGATTATTTGCGGCGGATCATTGATAATGCGACACCCGTTTATCAGGAGCGGCTGGGACAATTGTCGCAGCAGCAGCAAAAGATTGTGACGGAGCTTTCATTTTTTTGGGAGGCAGCCTCTGTCGAGCAATTGGTCCCTGTTTGCAAAATGTCGGGGAAGAATATTTCGGCACAGATGAGCGCTTTGGCGAAGGCACAGGTTGTTGAGAAAATTAGCGATGGCTCTAAAAACAACCTTTATCGCATTGCCGATCGTACTTTTGGCTTCTGGACATTGATCACACAAGGAAATTCAATGCAGAGAGAAATGGCAGTGGAGTTGTTTCATTTTTTGGAAATTTACTTCAGCATTGGACGCACTGGAGACGAAGCTATTGGTGTGGGAAGTGATCCTAATCATAGGAATAGTTTTGAATCGTCGTCAAACTATAATGCAAATGAGATTTCCGCTGTGTACAATGAGGGTATTCTTGATAGGCAACGATCCCCATTTTCTCAAACCAACAAGTGGAAAGATGCCCAAGAGGAAGCGATTGAGATGTATGTTACGAATCGCAATCCAGAAACGGCATTGCTGAAAATTCAAGAAGCACTAAATTTTTGCTCAGATGAGTTTATGCTTCTCATGATACAGAACATTCTGTTTTTATGGGCAGGGAAAATGGGCAATTTCGCACATGATGCTGTCCCGACATTTTCGAAAATCATGAACTTGCGGCCCGAATTAATCGCATCCTATGTATTGGAACTGTTAATTCACCGACAGCATCACCACATATTGCGTATGATGGGGATCTATCCTCCAAATTCAAAAGAAAATGCGAGCTTAATTCCGTACCATTATGCAACCCACATATTGCTCAAAGCAAATGACCCGCAATTGTTGCGCATGCCTCCTGAACTAGCTCAAGTCGTCTCCGACATCGTCGCAAAAGTCAAAGAACGCCAAGAATTCTACTACGGAAAATAACACACCATGCCCTGGAACATCAAAGAAAGAAAGCTCGGCCGCGCTGGAGACCCTAAACAGCGTGCAACCCGCCAACGCGAATGGGACAAGAAATACGGCCCCGACAATTGGGAGATCGGCTATGTGCTCGATGGTGAATTTGTGCGGCAAGACACGGCTTTCCAGTCGGTGTACTGTGCGAGCTATGCGGCGCATTTCGAGCGGCATCCCGAAGACCTGACGGAATTGATCGGCTTGGCAAAAAAGCTGCGCAATCCGCATGCAGAGGCAACCAAAGGCGTGGACTTGCAACTGCCTGCGATTTATGGTTATCTGCAAGCGCATGGACTAAACTTGCAGGGAACCGAGCTCGTGGACATCGGCTCGTGGCAAAACATGCATTCCCATAAGATCAGCATTCGCCTGAGCCCGCTCCACATCAAGGTCGTGGGGGATGACCGCATGACACTGGAGCAGTTTTGGCAGGAAAAGAAGGTGCTGGCGGTTTGGGAGGATTGAATAAGCCATTGTCATTGGAATTGGCCATATTCGAACTGAGTCACCCTTGCCACGATTCAATTTTTTCCGTATCTTTAATCAAAGTTCAGCGAGATGAAAGTAGCCGACATCAGAGATCAACTTCACGTCCAAATCGATCAGATTCAGGACGAAGGCTTCTTGCTTGAATTGAGCGAATTGGTCAAGTTGCAGCTCGTTCATCCTATTCCTTATGAGCTGAGTCAGGCGCAATTGCAAGCCATTGAAGAAGGGCGGGTTCAACATAGGGCCGGGTTGGGAATTCCGCATGAGCAAGCGATGGAGGAAATCGATTCATGGCTGCAAGACGTGTAAAATGGATGCCTCGTGCACTCACAGAATACAAAAATGCCCTCGAATTCTACAACGAAAGAAACGGCAATTCTTACTATTCCAAAGGCATCCATGGAGCCGTGAAGCGACGGCTTGCTTCACTTCAAAAGTTTCCGGAAATCGGGCATCCGTGCGCTAAGGAGAACATTCGCATCCTCAATGTCGTTGGATTCGGCATTTTCTATGAACTTGAGAAGGATGAACTATTGATTCACTCATTCTGGGACCACAGGCGCAACCCAAGTGAAAGAAAAGATCATCCGTAGGCACCCCCCTCACATCTCCGCCGCCAATCTACACCCCTGATCAATGGCCCGCTTTGCGTCCAGCTCTGCCGCGACATCAGCCCCACCGATCAAGTGTACCTTGATTCCCGCAGCCTCCAGCGGAGCCTGCAATTCTTTCAAAACCACCTGCCCGGCGCAGATGATCACGTTGTCCACCTCCATCACCTCGGTCTTGCCGGCGATGGTGATGTGTAGGCCGCGGTCGTCGATCTTTTCGTAGGTGACGCCGCCGATCATGTTCACTTTCTTCATTTTGAGGCTGGCACGGTGAATCCATCCGGTGGTCTTGCCAAGCTTGTCGCCAAGCTTGCCGTCGGTGCGCTGCAAGAGCGTCACTTGCCGGGGCGACGGAATCGGTTGTGGCTTTTGAAGCGCACCAGCTGTCGCATAAGTCTGATCCACACCCCACTCGGTCATGAACTCGGCGATGTTTTGGCTGGGTGAATGATGCGCATCCGCTGTCAAAAACTCGGCCACGTCAAAGCCGATACCGCCTGCGCCGATGATCGCGACGCGCTGACCGACGGGCTTTTTCTCACGCAATACTTCTATATAGGTGAGCGCCTTGGGATGATCCTCGCCCGGCAAGTTGATCTTGCGGGGGCGCACGCCAGTGGCGAGAATGACCTCTTGAAAGCCGCCAGCTTTCAAATTTTCCAAGGTCGCCATCGTGCCCAAGCGCAGCGACACGCCCGTGAGCGCGAGTTGCTTGCCGTAATAGCGGATCGTCTCATAAAATTCCTCCTTGCCGGGCACTTGCTTGGCCATGTTGAATTGGCCGCCGATCTCGGTGCTTGCTTCAAACAGGGTCACGTCGTGTCCGCGCTGGGCGGCCACGGTCGCGAAGGCGAGTCCCGCTGGCCCAGCACCCACGACTGCGAGCTTCTTTTTTTGCGTAGCGGGCAGGTAGTTGAGTTCGGTTTCGTGACAAGCGCGCGGATTCACAAGGCAAGAGGAAATCTTGCGTTGGAAGACGTGGTCGAGGCAGGCTTGGTTGCAGCCGATGCATGTATTGATCTCGTCGGCGCGGCCTTGCTCAGCCTTTTTGGGGAATTCTGGGTCGGCGAGGAAGGGCCGCGCAAGGCAAACCATGTCGGCGTGGCCATCGCTGAGGATTTCCTCGGCGCGCTCGGGGGTGTTGATGCGATTGACGGTGATGAGCGGGATTTTGACCTTGCCCATAAGGCGCTTGGTGACCCAGCTGAATCCGCCGCGGGGTACCATGGTCGCGATGGTCGGGATACGGGCCTCGTGCCAACCTATGCCAGTGTTGATGAGGCTGGCGCCAGCGGCTTCGATTTTCTGGGCGAGCAATTCCACTTCTTCCCAAGTGCTGCCTTCCTCGACGAGGTCCAGCATGCTCAGGCGGTAGATGATGATGAAGTTTTTGCCAACGGCCTCTCGTGTGCGGCGCACGATCTCGATCGGGAATTTGATGCGATTTTCATAGCTGCCGCCCCATTCATCGGTGCGGAAATTGGTGCGCTTGGCGATGAATTGGTTGATGAGGTAACCCTCGCTGCCCATGATTTCTACGCCATCATAACCTGCCTCTTGTGCAAGTTTCGCGCATTCGACAAAATTGGCGATGGTACGTTCGACCCCTCTGGAAGACAATTCCTTTGCGGTGAAGCGGTTGATTGGAGCTTTTGTTGCAGAGGCGCTAACGTTGAACGGATGATATCCATAGC
>JANORP010000343.1:0-26677 GCA_031415375.1 Bacteroidota bacterium
AGCTGGAAGTCAACCGTGCCACCATCGCCGCTGATCTGGAAGCCAACTGGGCAGTCGTGGCCGAGGCCATCCAAACCATTCTGCGCCGCGAAAATTATCCCAATCCCTACGAGGCCCTCAAGGCCCTCACGAGGGGCAAAGGAAAGTTGGACGAAGCGACAATGGCTACATTTATCGCAGGTTTGGATGTGAGCGAAAGCGTAAAGGCAGAACTGAGAGGCTTGCGGCCAGAGAATTATTTTGGACGGTATGATGGGTAAGCCTGTTCCAAAAGCTCAGCATCATGGCAGCGACCTTGAAGGTGGCTACACATTCTTGCTCAGCTAAAAAATCCAAGCATTCCATTGCAGTCGATTCAACCAGGATAATTTATTTCTGGAGATGCAAGTGTGCGCAATGTTTTGGCATTGTTGCACGAGGTAGCATTGGATTCAGGCCAATTTTGGCATGGATCTACTCCGCAGCCCTCACCAACCTTGGCCGAATCGACTCTTGCTCCAGCCCTTTCTCACGCGGCAGATAGTAGATGTCGAGCGCAGTGATGATCGCCAGTAGGCAATAATAGGTGCCGCCGACCTTGTCTTGGTCAAGGAAATTGTTTACAAATGCATGGATGTCGTATGTGATGAGCCCGAATGCACAGGCGAGGTAGAGCAGCCGTGTATTGCTTTTGGAGGCGGTCGAATAGCCTTTGAGGGCACGGTAGAAGGGCACGATGAACAAAAAAGTCAATATGATCGGGCCAGGAAGTCCGCTTTCGCTGAGGGAGAGTAGCCACTCATTGTGGGCCGTGCCATTGTCACCACGGTTGGTAGAGACCTCGGTGCGTGAGGTCGATTTCTGGAAATTGCCATATTGGAAACCGTAGGTGCCGGGGCCATAACCAAAGGCTGGCTTGTCCAAAAACATCTCCCAGGCACAGTACCAGCGGTTGATTCGTTCACGGTTGGAGTCGTCAGTGCGGAAATTGGTGACCGAGGCGATGTGCTCACTGAAATTTTTGCGCGAAACGGCCTTGTTGCGGGTAGGGGAGTTGCCTTGGTTGGAATACCAAACGAAGGTGCCGATCAGCAAGGCGAGCATCATGGCAGGCAGAAGCAAGCGCCGCGCCCATTTGCCTTGCAAGACGACCACCAACATGCCCAAGGCGGCGACACAACTGGCCCAAGCACCACGCGAGTAGGAAAAAAACAGCGCTAAAATGAACATGACCAAACCAAGGCGCGCGAGCCAGCGCTCACGAATCGTGAATTCGCCTCCAAAGGAAAGCAGTACCAAGATCGGCACCCACATCGCCGTGAAGGCTCCAAAGACGGTATGATCGACAAAAAATGGCCCTGGATTGAAACGTAGTCCAAATGGATTGCGACCTGTGCTCAAGTAAAGCATCATGATCATCACAAAGGCGATCGAAAACGAAACGATGATCAGCTGAAAAAATCTGAAAATCGCTTTGCTATCCTTGAAAAATATGACCGGCAGGATGTAAAATCCACCTACCATCCACAGATAGGCAGCGATGGCCTTCCACGAAACGACGGGCATCGAGGAGGGGACTGCTGCAAATATCATCCAGAGAACCTGCAAGCCGAGGATGATCGGGATGGGGTGTCCATTGAATGGAATCCGCCAACCGCGCTCAGAAAGCATCTTGAATAACAATAGCCCCAAAAGGATGATGGCCAAGAAATCGGTTGGGAAGGTGACACCGCCAAATTTCCCAAAAAACTCCACGTCAGTGATCGAGAGGGGCATCAAGGCGATCATCAAGTACCACAGCCACTTGTAATTGACCATGGAGAAGTAGGCGAAAATCACCACGAGGGGCAGCCCAAACAAGAAGTAGTTCATCGTCTTGGTTGCATACCAGACCACGAGGCAAAATAGCACCGTGCAGACGAAAAAGTAGATTTTCGACCGATTGTCAGATAGCATTTTGAGGACGGCAGCCATTTTGAGGTCCCAAAGATATCAAAAATTCGCTGTAGATTTGGCCTTGCTTCTGTGCCAAAAAACTTGCACCACTGAAATTCCCACACCATCCAAAGTCTGTTTAAAAATATCAGTCTGGCGGTGCTGCTCAATCTGCTGATCAAGACGGCGTGGATCTTGGTCAACAATATGGTGCAGAACGAAATCGGGCATACGCGATTTGGGCTTTACCTCGCGCTCTATTCGTTTGGATTCCTCTTCCTGGCCCTGGCAGACATGGGCATCAACCAATACACGACCAAGACATTGGCCGCTCAGCCAGACTTGCTCAGGCGGCTTTTCCCGAGTCTCTTCAGCCTCAAAGTGGCATTTTCGATGGTTTATCCACTGCTCATGGTTGGCGCTGGCTGGCTCGTGGGCTACCGTGGCGAGGAATTGTGGTTGCTGCTCTTGCTGTGCATTGTGCACAGCCTGTTGCAGATCAATTTCTTCTTCCGCGCCAACTTTCAAGCCTTTCAGCGATTTCGATTTGATGCCTTGGCCTCGGTTTTGGATCGCATCCTTATGTTGGGTATTGTGATTGCTTTGCTGCTCACAGAGATCAACCTGGAAGCCTATATCTTGGCTTACCTCGTCTCGGCGGGCGTGACCATGATCGTGCTCTATTTTTTCGTGCTGCGCATCTTTGGTTTCATCCGGCCGACTTGGGATGCCGCCTCGATGGGGCAATTGCTCAAGCTCAGCTTTCCATTTGCCCTCATCACGATCCTCTACTCGATCAACGACAAGGTCGATCAAGTGTTGCTGGAGCGCCTGATCGGTGGCGAAGAAGGCAAGCTCGAAACCGGCATTTATGGCGGCGCTTATCGCTGGGTCGATGCGGTGATGATGTACCTCTGGACCGTGCTGCCGATTTTCTTCGCCAAGTTTGCCCACCACGTCGATGACCCCAAGGCGCTAGGCCGTCTGCTCGCCTTTGGGCAGCCGATCGCAGCCATCCCAATGCTTTTTGCAGGCATGTTTGGGCTCATTTACGGAGAGAAGCTACTGTTTCAATTTACAGCGACCTCGCCCGACGATTTGGCCAAGATGACCTTGTGTTTGCGGATCCTTTTCGCTGCAGTCTTGGTCAATGGGATCTTCGCCATTTACAGCACCTTGCTCACGAGCACCAACCACGAGCGCTTTGTGAGCCGCATGATCGCGGTCTCGATCGTGATGAATATCACACTCAATTGCATCTTCATTCCCCGATATGGCGCGCTTGCAGCGGCTTGCAACACCGTTTTGAGCTTTTCCTTCCTCTCACTAAGCTATATTTGGTACATGCATTTTAAGCTGCCGGTGAAGCCAGCATACGGCACATTGCTGCGTTTGCTGGGGATAGGGGCGGTCTTCGGCGGATGTTTTTGGGGAATGTCGCACACGAGCCTGCCTTGGTGGCTGGTGTCGGCATTGGCGGGCATGCTTTTGCTGGGATTGAGTTATTTTGCAGGCATGTTCAAGCTGAATGCCGATGTCGCCTAAGCCCCTTCATATCGCGGTCAATACCCGACTCTTGCTCCCCACCAACATGGAGGGCATCGGTCGGTTTACCGACGAAATCCTGAAACGCATGGTGCAAGCGCATCCCGAGGCGCATTTTTCCTTCTTTTTTGACCGTGACTACGATCCGCGCTTTATCTATGGGCCCAATGTCACGGCCTACAAACTATTCCCGCCTGCGCGGCACCCCTTTCTATTCATCCTCTTCTTTGAATGGGCAGTCGCACGCAAGCTGCGCGCACTTAAGCCAGATGTCTTTTTTTCCCCCGATGGTTATCTCTCCTTGCGCAGCGACGTGCCGCAAGTGCCCGTGATTCATGACCTCGCCTTCGAGCATTTTCCTGAGGATGTGAAGCGGCTCGAAGCCTGGCATTACCGCAGGTTTTTCCCGCGTTATGCCCGCAAGGCCAAGCGCATCATCACAGTCTCAGAGGCCACCAAGGCCGATATCTTGGTCCAATACGGGATCGATCCTGCCAAGATCGATGTCGTCTCCAATGCCACGAGTGACATATTTCAGCCCAGCACCGAGGCCCAAAAGGCCGCTACACGCGCCCAATACAGCCAGGGCAAACCCTATTTTCACTGCGTGGGTGCGATACAGCCGCGCAAGAACCTCGATCGGCTCATCGCAGCCTTTGACTTGTACAAGCAGACGACACAAACCACGTTGAAATTGGTCGTGGTAGGGCGCAAGGCGTGGAACTTTGAAAAAGTTATCCACAGCTATTCACAGGCGAAATACAAGGACGATATTCTCTTCACGGGCTATGTCTCAGATGCCGAATTGGTGCGGATTCACGGTGCGAGCACTGGCCTATGCTACGTGCCCTATTTCGAGGGATTTGGGATTCCGCTGGTCGAGGCCATGGCTTGTGAGTCTCCCATCCTCACCAGCAATGTCAGTGCGATGCCCGGCGTGGTGGGCGATGCAGCTTTGCTGGTCGATCCACTGGACATCCAGTCGATCGCAGATGGCCTCGCGACCCTCGCTGGCGATCCACAACTGGCGTCCGAACTTGTGGACAAAGGCAGGGTCAGAAAGCAGCTTTATACATGGGAAGGCTCTGCGGCGCGTGTTTGGAATGTGCTTGCGACCCTCTAAATTTCTTTCCAATTGCCGCCAGCGGGCAATGTGAAAGCGATCATGAGGGATCACCACCCAAAATATTCGACCTCCATAGAGCTTGCAGGCAGCAAGGTCTATTACCGTGTGGAAGACCACTGGGTCAATTTTCATATCTCCCAAATCCAATTGATTGGCGAGTTTTCTGCGCCTCCTGGTCTGATGATGGCCGACTATTTTTTCAGCATCATTTTGCGCGAGGGTGGTGCGCCCATCGACATTCCCGCCTACACACAAGGCTTGTTTGAAGCCCTCGCGGGCCTCAAAAAGCTCCTTCCCGGCATCGGCAACCCCAAGTTGCAGATGGAAGTCGATTTCAACAGCAATGTCCTGTATCCCGCCCACGTCGCCGGGCTCACCCTCTTCACCTTCCGCAGCGAGAACAGCCCCGTCTATGACTTCCCGCTCATGCGCAATCTGAAGCGCAAGCAAGTCGTCTCCAAGGAGATACGGCAGGAGGTGTTGGAGATGGTGTATTGATCCGCCAAGGCGGATCAATTCCTCCTCACTCACACTCGAACTCACACTGAAACCATCTCAATCTTTTCTAAGCAAGGAGGTTAAGAATGATGAAGATTATAAAGACAGAAGCAGAATACCAAACCGCGCTCAAGCGGTTGGATGATGTCTTTTTCGCGGATGAAAATACGCCCGAAGGAGACGAAGCAGAGATGTTGATGTTGCTGATTCAAAACTATGAGCGTCAGCACTATCCCATCAGCCCACCCGATCCTATTGAAGCGATCAAGATTCGGATGGAAGAGCTGAATCTCAAGCAGAAAGACATGGTGGGTCTTATCGGAGGAAAGTCCAGGGTTTCAGAAGTCCTGAATCGGAAGAAACGCCTGACAGTGGAGATGATCCGCTTACTCAGCGAAAAACTCAAAATTTCAGCCGCAACCTTGATCAATGACTATCCATTGGCGGACTAGCTTTCTGGATAAATTCGTATCTTTAACTAAAAGCTAGACGAATATGGCGAGGACAATAGAAATTAGACCTTTGTTAGATGCAATAGAGGCGACGCAGGACGATGATCTGCTTATCGAGCTATATGAGATCCTTGGATTGCCGTCGAATGGCCAGGCTGCTAGACCTTCTGGCGTGGAGCTTGCTGAAATGAAACTTGCAGAAGAAGAGTATGAACGTGGCGAGTACAGTACGCATGAGGAAGTGATGGAAGAAGCAAGGAAATGGATCTCAAAATAGTTTGGTCTAAAAGGTCGAAAAATCAATTCCGAGAAGCATTGGAGTATTGGGAAGAGCGGAATGGGAATACGATATTTCCAGAAAAGTTAATTGTCGAAACGACGAGGAAATTGCTCAAAGTGGCTGAGAATCCTGAACTCGGTCGTAGTTGGGGGCATCCTACAAGGAGATTCACGATGGTCAGGAGTTACAAAATTTACTACGACGTCAAAAAGGAACACATCCTAGTATTGCTCTTTTGGCACACGAAACGCGATCCAGATCAACTTGCAAAGCTGTTGGGGGAATAGCCCAAGATTCCTAGAGCATTACGACATGCGCCAACCCGTGCATCCGCCACCATTATTCCCTATTCATTACTAATCCTCGCCTCCAGTTCCATGACCCGCAGGCGATAGATCGCCGCCACGGTGAGCGAATCCCTGATTTCTCGTCGCTCGACCATTGCGTAGGCCTCTGCCAGCGTCATCTCCCGCAGGTGCAGCTCCTCGGTCTCTTCGGGCGTAGCCTCCCCCATGTGCAGGCCCGTTGCGAGATAGACGATCGCACGCTCGTCACTCACGCTATTGCTCAAGTCCATTTCCAGCAAAACCTCGTAATGGTCGGCTGTGAGGCCAGTTTCCTCTTGCAACTCGCGGGCAGCTGAGTCCAGCGGATCAATGCCGATCTTGCCGCCGCCTTCAGGGATTTCCCAAGAATAAGCGTCAGTAGGCACGCGGAATTGGCCGACCATCCAGATTTTACCATTGGCGTATGGAACCACGCCGATCGCGAGGTTGTGGAAGTGTACAACGCCATAGATACCAGGGCCACCCGCCGGATTGAGCACTTGGTGCTCGGTGAGTTGTATCCACGCATTGTTGTACACCTCATGGGAAGAGAGGATGGTCCAAGGATTTTTACTTTCGTTCATACTTCGTTTTTGCCTTTTGACGTGCATGTGCTTAGATTTAGCGAGGTCAAATCTAAGTGCTATCGGCGAGAAGGCGAAGCGGAGCGCTGAAATGACCCTGTATGGGTATGGCACTGCAAAATCAATACACCCCCGGCATCTTGGAGGCTGGTCTCGACGAGGCTGGCAGGGGATGCCTTGCTGGGCCTGTGGTTGCGGCAGCCGTGATTTTGCCCGCAGATTTCGCGCATCCTGTCCTGAACGACAGCAAGCAGCTGAGCCACAAACAGCGGCTCGACCTGCGCGAAGTGATCTTGGACCAAGCCATTGATTGGGCAATCGGGATCTATTCCCATCGGCAGATCGATGAGGTCAACATTCTCAAGGCCAGTTTCATGGCCATGCACGAAGCCGTCGGGCAGCTGCAGGTGCGTCCCGAGGCCCTGCTCGTCGATGGCAACCGTTTCATCCGCCACGAGATTCCCCATACCTGCATCGTCAAAGGCGACGGCAAATTTTTGAACATCGCGGCGGCCTCCATTCTCGCCAAGACTTTTCGTGACGACATCATGCTCATGCTGCATGCGGAATTTCCGCAGTATGCGTGGGACAGCAACAAAGGTTATCCGACCGAAGCCCATCGATTGGCGATTCATCACCATGGGCTATCGCCCTACCACCGCCGCAGTTTCAATTCATCGATACAATTACAACTCTTTTAGTCAGTCTATCACATGCGCGACTTAGATGCACTCTATCATGACATGGCCCCCGAGGAAGTCGAGGAGGCTGTAGCGGCACTTGAATCCACTGTCCAAGTCTCGCCCATTGAAGGGCGCAGCGCACAAGAGATCGAGCGCCTCTTTGAGTACATGCAGGGCCTCAACACGCTCAATCGTCATGCTGAGGCGAGCCAAGTCTTCTTGGCTTTGCGCGGCATCATCGACGACTACCGTGCGCGCCACGTGGACGCAGTGGATGGATTGGAATATTTTTTTGAATGGAGCATGCTGGCGCTCAAACTCACGACCGAGTCGCGCAGCACATTTGTGAGCATGCCGCTTTATTATGAGTTGCTGGAGACATTTGACGATGGCCCCGTCGGTCTGCGCTACCGTGGCGTGCTGGCGCGTGGGCAACTCATCCGCCACATCGAGTTTTGGCTGAGCAAGGGCGGCAACCTCGAATCCATGCCTGAGGAGGACCAAACATTTGTGCAAGCCGCGCGCGACGACTACGAGACCCTGCACGAGGCTGCACTCGATGACTGCATCGAGCGCGACGACAACCTTGCGGTCGTGCGCCTCTACCGCAATGCCGCCCAGTTTTACCTGCTCCTACAGAAGCCCAACGATGCCATCGTCTGCCTCAAGGAAGCCGTCGAGTACCTGCCCGATACCCCCGAATATCACCCGACCGACAAGGCAGACATGCTGCTGCAAATCGGGCAGATCTTTGTGGGCTACACCAAATACGAGATTGCCTTGCGCTATTTCGACCAAGCATTCGCCATTTACGAAGCGGCAGGCGATGATTTCGAGATCCAAATGTACCAAGTCGAGGGCTGGATCGAGGAGGCTAAGCGCAAAATCGGGAAGTAAGGGGGGATAGTTTTAGGGTATCAGCATCTTGACCAATAGATCAAGTGCATTGGTACAGAGGTGGTCGAGTCCATTGGTACCAATAAATGATGATCGACAGCATCGTATTTGATGAAAAAATACGATGATTTCCGAGTCCAAGGCCTCCGGCCGAAGGACCCTCGACCATTTGCCTCTGGCCAAATGACAATCGTGCACTTGAAGGAGCCTGCCCTGCCGCGTCCCATTGAGAAGCTGGGAGCTTGTCGAACCAGGCAAACGAAACATCCTACACTTGCCGCAAGTCCCAATACGGTAAAAATCCACAGCCAATGGCTTCCACGTGCGGGACACAAGTCAACCACGGATTCCATCAGGCTCACATTCGCCCACCATCCCCGCACAAAAAAAACAGCCCCACAAAAGCAGGGCTGTCGATATCTCTGGATCCAAGCGAAGGGATTACTCGCCTTTCTCTTTCTTTTCTTTGGGTGCTTTTTCCTCCTTGGGGGCTTTTTCCTTTTCGGGTTTGGCGGCCTTTTCCTTGGCGGGCTTTTCGACATCGCCCGAGGCGTCGTCTTTTTCTTTCTTTTCTTTTTTCTCCTTGCCAGTGAGTTGGAAGTAGTAGCTCGCGCGCAAGCTCAAGTTGCTGCCACGCAGACCCCACTCATAGTAATGGTCGGGAAATTCCTCAGGATCCTTGACGGTGGTCGTGGGGTTGTAGGATTGGTGCAGCACATTCCACTCACGAATGGAGCCGCGAAACATTTGGCGTGTACTGATGCCCCAGACCAAGGAGATGTTGAGGATGTTGCCGTTGGCGGAGACCATGTCGGCGCCGACGCCCAAGAGAACCGAAGAAATCGGGAAGCCTTTTTTCGTGAATTGATATTCGTGGCGGGCGAAGCTGCCACCTGAATCCACCACTGCTTGTGTCGAGTTTTGGATCGTGCTGTCGTCTTTCAGCATGAAGTCGAGGCCATGGCCAGCCATCACATTGAAGTACTTGTTTCCACCGCTGCCGATGGGGAAACGATAGTTCACCGTAAGTGGCACGGAGACAACGATGCTATTTTTCTTGATGTTGGTAAAGGTGAGCCCTGCTACACCGTCGGGCGCCTTGAGGTTGAAGGAGCGGTACTGCCCTTGCACACCTAGTTGTACGCGCACATGCTTGTCAAACTGATAGGCAAAGTCCAAACCACCCGCAGCAAACAGGCTCGGACCGTTGCCAATATAATAGCGGCTCGTGTCCTCGATCACAAAGTTTTTGGAGTAGGTCATGCCACCTTGCAGGGCAGGGCCGATGTACAACTGCGCCGATACAGGCGAGTAGGCCAGCAGTAGCAGGCCAAATACGGCCACCAAAAGTCCTTTCTTCATATACATATCGCGAAATGCCCTGCAATATACATAAATTTTGCGTTTCAGAGAAGGTTTTGAATCCACGCAGCATCCACAATTCAGCCATTTCCACATCTCAAGCGCAATCATCTTGAAGATTGCATCGACTTTTCACAGCGCGGAATCTTGGGTCAAGATTCCGCTGCGACTGCCTTTGCTGGAATCCCGATGTAAGTGGCGCCGCCATCGAGCGATGTGGTCACCACAGCGCCTGCGCCGACGATGGAATGCTCGCCCACCGTCAAGCCAGGCAGCACCACGGCACCCGAACCGAGCACGGAGAGATCGCCGATCTCCACGCCACCGCTCAGGTGTACGCCAGGATGCAGCGTCACAAAGTCGCCCAGCTTGCAATCGTGGCCCACAGTCGCGTTGAGATTGATGAGGCAAAAATCGCCCAATACGATATTGACTGTGAGTACGGCACCGGCACAGATCACCGCGCCTGCCCCCAATTGCACCTCGTCGCTCATCACCACAGAGGGGTGTACGAGCCGTAAAGGATGCAAGCCATTTTGCAAATAGGCCAATGCGATGCGTGCACGGGCCTCGGAGTCGCCCACAGCCAACACAAAACGGATGCTTTTGTCCAAATGCTCAAATGCCCACTCATCGTCGCCAAGGATCGGTAAACCCTGCATGTGACCTTCGCCTTCTCGGCTGATCACCCCCAATACTTGATAAGCGGCCTCTTGGCCCGCCGCCGCCTTGTTGATATCTTCGATCAGCCACAAGATCTCGCGGGCAAAGCCCCCGCCGCCGACGATCACGAGTTTTTTCATGTTGGAAAATTACTTAAATCTTCTCAAAGAGTGTAAGGACGATGGGCGTATTCTCTACCGCACCGTTCCATGTTTGCAAGCGTTTGTATTGCAAAGGGCGCTCATTGAAGTAGGAAAGCGCGAATCCGGCCTCGACAGGGCCAAACCAGGAGTCATGCACAACGATTGTGCCAGTTGATAGTTCTCCGCTGCTCAGGTGCAGCAAGGCCGAATATTGGTCTGGATCAAAAGGGTCTTTGTCAGAGAGGTAGGGCACTGACGGATGGGCCGAGCAAATTTTGCGGTCGCTGAGCCCAGCTGCGGCGATCCATGTCGCGGCACTTTGGATCATCTGTTGATCTACCGTCGGGCGCAAATCGACGGCGTGGATCGCTGCTGGATTGGGGAGCATGGGAAACAGCACAACGTAGGCCATCACCAATGCGGTAAGCCCCGTTCCAAGGACCCTGTGGGGCAAAAATTGCAGCACTTGTTGCAAGCCCGCGAGTGCAATGAGTGCGCCGAGGGGCACGACCCCAATGAGCACGCGTTGCAAGCCCATGCTATGCCCGATGCCCGTCACCCAAAAAAAAGTGTGCATCCCAAAGTAGGTCAAAAAGGGCGCGACGACGAGGAGCAGCAGCGGTAGATTGGCCGCGCCACGGTACTTTGGCAGCCATCGCAGGGGCAGCAACAGCAAGCCGATGCCCGTGAGGACACAGATCGGGATTCCCGCCACAAACAGATATTGCTCAGGAAAGTGCAATATGCCGCCGACCCCATAGGGCACTGCCATGCCAGAATAGGGGTTTTCTGTCCATATCCATAGAAAATTCCCCTTGAAGATGCCACCGACGAGCATATAGACAAATGTACCAGCTGCCAAAAATGGAAGGGCCTTCCATGCATAGCGGGTCAGCAGGTACAAACCAAAGACGGGAAGCAGCAGGAATCCTTCGGTGCGCACAAATGGCAGCAAAGACAGCGCCATCGCTGCCATCACCGGTCGCTCATGGAGGCATAGAAACACGCCGAGCAGGAGCGTGAATGCAAACAGGGGCTCGGTCAAACCCGATAATTGCGCGAGGAAATACTCGATGGCTCCAAAGGCCAGTAGCGGAGCCAGCCAAGCGGGTTGTAGTTGTAACCGATGGGCAGCACGCCACAGCATCCAGCCGCTGCCCAAAGCCAGCAGGCATTGTAGGAGTTTCATGCCGCCGAAACCCAGCTGCGCAAAAGGGGCGGCCAGTAATGTGAAAAACGGCTTTCCCCAATGGTAAAGGAAATTCTCAGGATGGGCAAAGGCCCAGCGCGCAACTTCAAAATGCATCACGCTATCGCCCGCGTCATAGGTCCCACCGCTGCGCAACGAGACCGTGAGCGCCAAAACAAAGTAGGCGATCAGGCCGAGTGGAACCAGCTTCTTTTCAAGTGCAGGAATGGACGTGGGGCCAATGTCGGTCATCGGCAGCTATCAAAAAGGATCGGGGCCCATGTCGAGCGAACCCGGTTCGTAATTGGAAATGGCGTTTTCCAAGCGGGCAAAAATATAGGCACAAGGGATGAAAAACGGTTTTTCATTGACCTTGAGCCAGAGCTCCTCGGTGTGCAGCGTATAGCGAAACTCTGCTTGCACGCCGATGTCGGCGCTATGGATCAGACCTTCGTGATCGTCTGTCATCGACAATCCCAGTGACCGCAGTTCCTTGCGGATGAACGCCAGTTTATTTTCGCAAATGCCCGAATATGCCTTTCCTTCACAAGCCATTTCCATCTCCATTGTGATTTCAAATGAAAAATGCAGAACCCCTACAAAGTTCTGCATTTTTTCTGAAGCGTGACGACCTCAAATCGTCATGATTTCAGCTTCTTTTTTTCTGAGGATTTCATCGACCCTAGCGACAAAGGCATTGGTGTATTCTTGCACCTTGGCCTCAGCCGACTTGATTGTGTCTTCCGAAACGCCGTCATTTTTGAGTTTTTTGAGTTCCTCATTGTGATTCTGACGAATCTTGCGGATCGCGATCTTGGCATCTTCGCCTTCGTCCTTGGACTGTTTCACGAGTTGCTTGCGGCGATCTTCGTTCAGCGCTGGGATCGGAATGCGGATCACGTTGCCATCGTTGGAGGGATTGAAGCCGAGATTGGCTTCCTTGATCGCGCGCTCGATGGCGGCGATGCTCTTCCTGTCGAACGGTTGGATTGTCAACATGCGGGCGTCTTGGGCCGACACCGTTGACAATTGCTGCAAGGGTGTCGGTGCACCATAGTAATCGACGCGCACGCCATCTAGCATCACAGGACTAGCCTTGCCTGCACGGATTTTTTGCAGCTCGGCATCCAAGTGGATCACCGATTTTTTCATGGTTTCCTCAGCAGATTCGAGGACAAAAAGGACTTCATCTTCCATAATACAGCAATACTCAACTTACGAGTGTACCTACAGATTCACCGAGAATGATCCTTTTCAGATTGCTCGGCTCATTGATGTTGAACACAATGATAGGCAATTTATTTTCTTGACACAAAGTGAACGCGGTCATATCCATCACGTTCAAGCGCTTGGAAAGCACGTCTTGGAAACTCACTTTCTCAAACTTGAGGGCATCTGGAAATTTCTCAGGGTCGGCACTATATACGCCATCAACTTTGGTGCCTTTGAGCACGACATCGGCCTCGATCTCGATTGAGCGCAAAGCGGCGGCTGTGTCGGTGGTGAAATAGGGATTGCCAGTGCCAGCACCGAGGATCACAATGCGGTGCTTTTCTAGGTGGCTGATGGCGCGACGGCGAATGTAAGGCTCGCAAACTGCCTTGATTTCCAATGCACTCATCACGCGGGTCTTGGCACCGAGATTTTCTAGTGCATCTTGCAGCGCCATGGCGTTGATTACCGTGGCAAGCATTCCCATGTAATCTCCTTGGGCGCGGTCCATGCCGCCTTCTTCCAATTCGATGCCCCTGAAGATATTCCCCCCCCCGATGACCACTGCCACCTCGACACCCAGGTCAGAGATTTCCTTGATCTGCCGCGCATAGTTCAGAAGCGTCTCGGTACTGATCCCGAAGTTCTTCTTGCCCATGAGCGCCTCGCCACTGAGTTTGAGCAATATCCGCTTGTACTTCATGTCCTGTTTTTTCATGTTGTAGGATGAGGCATTAAAAAAAGGGAGAAACTTTCGTTTCTCCCTATATGTTCAGTCTCAATGGGCGCCGCCCAGTTGTACTCGCTTGAAAGCCTTCACTTTCAAGTTGGGATTGGCTTGCTTGAGATAAGCTGCCACGGTCATCGATGTGTCTTTCACAAAGTCCTGAGCGAGCAGCGTGTTGTCTTTGAAATACCTTTGCAGGATGCCTTGGGCGATTTTATCGACGATTGCCTCTGGCTTGCCTTCGGCGATCGCACGCTCGCGACCGATTTCAAGTTCCTTGGCGACGATCTCGGCAGGCACATCTGCTTGATCCACACCGACGGGCTTCATGGCTGCGATTTGCATGGCCACGTCCTTGCCGATCGCCTCAATGTCTTCGCTACCCACACCCGTGAAAGCCACAGCCACGCCTACGCGTGCTCCTGGGTGGATATAAGTGATGACGCGCTCGCCTGTGACGTGCTCGTATGTGCGAATTTGAAGCTTCTCGCCGATTTTGGACATGTTTTCGAGCAAGTGGTCGCTCACTGGGCGGCCATCCAACTGGAGTGCAGTCACGCCTTCGATATCAGCAGGTGTGTGTGCAAATGCCTGATCTACGATCGATTGGCCCAATGTTTGGAAGCCTTCTGTGCGGGCGACAAAGTCAGTCTCGCAGTTCAGCTCCATCAAAATTGCTGTGCCATCGTTGCCAGCTACAAAGACAGCGCCTTCGTTGGCATCGCGATCTTGGCGATTGTCGGCAATCTTTTGGCCTTTTTTGCGCAAGTAGTCAATTGCTTTTTCAGGATCGCCTTCGGCAAATTCAAGCGCCTTTTTGCAGTCCATCATGCCTGCACCAGTCATTTGACGGAGGGCATTTATCTCTTTTGCAGTAATTGTTGCCATTTTTCTACTTAAATGTATTCTCTTATTTCAGCCTTCTAGAATTCGGCTGCAAAGATAGCTGTAAAATTTGTACGGGACAATGGATCATAGACAATTAACCTCGAATCATGTGAAAATTGATGCAGTGGGCATTCATGTTTCTGCACCCCATCTGCATACCGTATCTATCATCCATTTCAGCCTGCCCAGCCTACACCGAATAAAAGGAGAATGCATCGGCATACATTGGCCACAAGCGCCTTGTCCTATCAAAATTCGCTAAAATTATGTATTGGCTTCTGGAATGTGCGGTACATGATCGCCTTCACCGCCCAGCTCATCCAGTAGCGGCGGCGAAAATTTGAGTAAGAAGCGCTATTCGAGCGATTTTAGGCTTGGATGCAATAGACCCTATGCATTGGGAAGTGACAAATACTCAGTGTACCAGCACAAATTTCCTCGAAATGTGTACCGGCGCATATCCCATAGGCAATTTCGTCGATTTGATACTGATGAGATAGGCGGCTGCGGCCTTTTCGCTGAGATCTACACGTACAGGATTCCTGCCAGCGACCAAATTTTGGTTGGGCAAGTTGATGATGAGGCGACCTTGTAGGTCGCGCACCTCGATGTGGGCGATCATGGCGTCGATCGCCCACAGGTCCATGTCGATCATGTTTTGGTAGGCACTTTGTGAAAAAGCCGATAGTTCCAAGGCTTCCATCGCGCCAGGCGTCACACGCAAGATATTGCTGAAGTTGGAACTGCCATTTTGATCGACCATTCGAAGGCGGTAATAGAGGGTGCCTGCCAAGGCGCCCGCATCACGGTAGATATAGTCGAGGCCGCCATTGGCGACATGCCCCTTGGCGGTCACAGCGCCGATCAACTTGAAATTTTGTGGTTCCGTGGAGCGCTCGATTTCATAGCGGCTCACTTGGATTTCCTCGGTCACAGACCAGTTGAGTTTCACGTCGGCATTTTGCGGCTTGGCTTGAAACGACAGCATGCGTACTGGCAGCAGAGGCGAGGTGATGCGCACATCGTCGATTGCGACAGATGGGTCTGTTCCTGAGCCATTTCCATTGTTGCGCCAGTTGAAACCCACGCGCACATTGGGATTGTTGTTGAAGGCAGCAGGCAGGGCCAGGGTGTAGGTCGTCCATTGGCCTTGGCTATAGCCATTGCAAGCGCCACAACAGACCGATGTGAGGCAATACTGAAAGCCAACGGGCCAAGTCGCGCCATTGTCGGTGCTCAGGCGAAGCTGTGCACGGTCATCTGAGCAAGAAGCACTGCCAAAGGCGATGAAATCAAATGCCAAGGTGTTGGTGATAAAGCCCACCGTGCTCACGGTCGGCGAGACTGCAGTCTTGAATGTAGCATTGGCAATGCCGGTCTCATTGAAGGATGCCCCCATGTCGCCACCTGCGCCTGGATCGGCACCAATATGCAAGGAGGCATCACCAACACAAGTAGTGCCACAGCCGGGAGGGACTACGCCTTCCTCGGCGCAACTCACAAACCAGTCGTTAGCAGAGCCGCCGCTGACCCCACCATCATTGTTGAGGATGCTCCAGCCGCCATAGGTGTTTGCAATACAATCGTTGGTACAGCCGTTGTTGAAATTGACAGACCATACAGTCGCTGTTTGCGACCAACCTTTGCCAATTCCAAAAATAAAAAGAATGGACAAGGCAAGTAACCTCAATGGAGTTCTCTGGGGATGCATAGTTGGTAACGCTAAGACAGATCTAAAATGATAACCGCGTATCGTTGCAAAAGTTACGGATTTTTTTCGATTCATCATTGCCCCGCAGCGATTGCGAGGACCCCATAGATGGGCCATAGGGCCATCAAAGCCCACTGTGGGCGTGATGGCCAGCGCATGTGTAGCAGCATCGCTGTGATCAAGGCAGAGCCGATCGTCACGAAGGCTATGACAGAGACATGAAACACCAAGCCGGCCCCGATGCCGCAGCCTAGCAACAGGGCCAAATACAACGCGCGCAATGGCCCTTGCCGTGCATACAGCCATGCATCCAGCAAGCCATCGCGCGGCCTTCCTGCATCCACAAAAAGCCCCCCCAGCATTTGCAGCAGCACCAAGGGCAGCAGCCATGCCATTGGAAAGCCCACCATCGGGCCACCAAACATCGAGAAACCCAACAAAGCCATCGCCAGCAAAGCGATGGCCTCCAGGAGGTTGCGCAATAGTGGTGCACGCCTCAGGCTTAGCGGGGGCTCATTGAGCAAAAACAAAATTCCCCAGATCACCGCCACAACAAACACGACCCGCTCAGAAATTGCATAGCCAATCCCCAAACTCGCCGCAATCAAAAAATTCCTTGCACGTCCAGCTTGTAGGGCAGGCAGCAGGTCCCGCATTTGCAGCGCTTGCAAGCCCAGCAAAGTCGCCATCGCGATCGCCAAGGCTAGCAGCAATGGAAACCCAAATAGGGTCGTTGGATTCAGTTGCCAGATCCCAGGGTAGCTCCTCAAGGCCAACCCAGCACCGATCGCGAGGTGCAGCGCGGCAATGCCCATTGTACCCCAAGGCACGTGGGAAAGGATGCGTCCCACCTGTCGTGGGGCATGGCAGATGAGTCCGATGCCAAGCAGCAGCATATCCAAGCACAGTAGGAGCAGCAATGTGCTCTGATCGTCTGGGCCATATTGCAAATGCCAATGTGCTACGATCCATCCCAATAGCTGTGGTACCGTCCCCGACACAAATAAGACCGTGTAAATGCTCAGCGCAGACGCCATTCCCCAAAGGATGCTGCCCCGCTTGGTACGCACATAATTAAAGGATGCAAGCACGAGCAAAATGATCTCAATGCGAATGCCGAGGGTTGCGCCACGTGACAGACTAGGCCCACCGAGCGTGACATAGGCATAGGCAACGTCTTGCCAACTGTTGACTGACAAGTAGTTCATTTTGGCACCCACGCCACCTGAAAAAATGAGGTCGATGATCGGGGCGGTGAGTGCAATCGTGAATCCGACGACCACCAATTTGGTCACTTTGGTGATGCGCTCCCCCGAAAACAGGTGCAATTGAAGCAAAAAAGCCAAGACAATGAAAATGAACCAAAGACTGATATGCAGCACGTCGGCCATTGTGAAAAGCCGATGGCTGCTAAAAAATTCCAGGCAAAGGCGCACCGCTAGGATCGCGAAGTACAACTGGAAATAGCGCCGCAAGGGGGCTGGGTGATCCTCGACAAGGCGCACCAACCGCAAAAACAGCGCTTGTACTCGATTCAGCATGCCTTTTGGGTCTAATGGGTGAAGATATACATATTTCCCTTGCCGACGGAGCCTCCGGTCGCCACGTCGATGGCCTCGATTGCCCCCATCCAAAATGACTTTTTACCTGCTTGGATTTCTTGATTTTGGAGGCGTGGGCGAATGCGCAGACTGCGGGTGCCTGTGCTGAGTGTCCAGTCCAAGCAATAGCTTTTTTTGCTCGCAAGGCTTTTCCATGGGGTGGCCTCACCCTGTGTGACCTGCAAATCGACGTTTTCCCAATCGGGATAGCCGCCTTCATAGTGCTGGGCGAGGATTTGAAACGCTCCTTGCGGCGTCATTTGTAGCAGCAAGCTCAAATAGTCACCTTTGCCCAAACCCAACTTCACCCAATAGACGGCTTGCGCCTGGGCCCCTTGGATCAAACCGTTGGCATGCACAAATACAGCAAGATTGGCCTCGGCAAAGAGATCGCGCCCGCCCTCCGTTGATTTCCAGGTGTGCTCAAAGGATGCAATTTCAAGGATGGATGGAGCTGTAGATAAGGGAATGATGGTATAAGGTTTGCGGAGATAAAAATGCCCATGCATCCAATAACTTTGGTCGGTCGCCTGCGTGAGCGATCCCTCGACCCAGATGGAATGCCGGTCCCAAAACCAGCGCCAGCCTGCGCCCAGCGAGTCGGCAGCGACATGGATGGCCATTGGCCATCGGCCAGGTTTGCTGGCCGTCGCCTGCGTACTGGTCTGCATGCCATACTGATAGCTTGAATCGCGGCTATCCCATCGGGAAACGAACAGGCTCATCGCAGTCCCATCGGCACCCGGCGACTGGGTAAGCAGCATGCAATCGTGCTGGGTTTGATGGTTTTGAAGGCTGGTGATTTGGTTGAGCAGCCAATATTTCTCGACCCCTGGAGCTGGTAGGAGCGCTTTTTCCTCGGGGAATGCGCGGTGGCTTGCACAGCTGTCCAAGGCCATGTAGCTCACCAACAGGACCAAAAGGAAATAGGCCCGCCGCACATCGTGGACGTGCTTTGCCAAAAGGTGTGGGGCATTGACCGGTTGCTTTCGTTCCATTGCTGCTATCGATTGAGGCCCAATCGCGGGTGGAGCGCCACCATTGCCCGCGCGGTTGCGAAGACATATTCCGATTTGTTGTAGCGCGCATTGGGGATAGGGAAATTGCCGCCGTCCCAGTGACCGTCGGGTTGCTGCTGGGCCAGCAAAAAGTGGATGCCATTGGTCGTCACTTGCAAGGCCTTTGGGGCATCGATATCAGGAAGCGCATTCACAACCAGCGCTGTTTGCAGGGCGCGAGAAACTTTTTTGGGATTGTTTTCGACGGTGGCATCCCAATAGCTGGATTCCTTTTGGTCGCGGTCTATGGCGTCGATGGCCTTGCGTATCGCTTCCTTGGATGCGGGGGAATGCGCAGCCTTCAAGGCACGCAAAACGGGCCAGAGCGCGTAGGCTGTGCAGCCATAGTATTCCCAAGTCGCTCCCCAATTGCCAGCGGCATTTTGCTGCGCGATGAGCCAAGCCCAAGCCGCGTCAGGATACAAGGGTGCCATCTCTGCTGACTGAAATGCTGCCAAAACAAATGCGGTCACCGAAGGGAATGCTTTGTTTTCCAAGACATCAGGATTCCAGATCTCCCATTCTCCCGAGGTTTTTTGGAGCTTTTTCACAACCTCCATACGGGTTTGGACTACTTCCTTGCCAGCGATGTCGGCAAGGAGAATGACATATTCCGCAGTCGTCTCTAGGCAATAATCCTTGCGGCATTTCACATTGTGGCAGAGCAAGCCATCCTTGTTTTCATTCGTTTTGAGAAATTGAAGCGCCTTGGTCAAAACTGGGTCGCTGGCGTCGCCATAACAATTCCAGATGGCCGTCGCGGCCTCAACCGTCTCCCAGATATCAAACAAGGGATTGACGGTGTCACAAATTGCACCGTCGGCCCGCTGAATGCCCGCGAGGAATGCATACCCACGGTCGATCGCCTGCACTTGCGGCGACTGTCGGCAGGCACCCAAGGCCAGGCAAACCAGCATGGCCAGCAGCCAACCAGCAAACTTCAGGTTCCCATGCGTTTTCATTCCTCTAAAATACAGCTTCGCTCCAGAAAAGAAAGCCATCCAAGCCTACCAAGGCACCCATCAAAATCAAAAATACCCAACGCTCGTCGTAAGGCTTGCGGTACAGGAAATACACATGCAGCCCAGCCCCAGCGACATTCAGTGGATAGACCCACCCAATGTCGAGCAAGAGCGCACCCATGCCGTATGTCGCGAGAGTCGCGGCGGCAATGAAGTGCCGCGCAGTCGCCTCGCCTAGCAAGACCGGCAATGTCGCCACGCCTTGGGCGCGGTCGCCTGCTGTATCTTTCAAATCCACAAAATTGGCTGCGAGGGAAAGGGGAATGAGGATGAAAAATAGCCAGGAAAGTGGGAATTCCAGCCAATTTCCCCCTGCCAAGGCGTAGCCGCATACCGCTACGCTCAAGGAATTGAACCCAATGAGCGCCTTGCTCAGGATCGGTACGCGCTTGAGCCGCAAGGGGCGGCAGGAATACACATAGTATCCCGCCGAAATCGCGAAGATGCCCCAGCCCATACGCACATCAGCTGCGAATGCCAGCGCCAACGCCACGCATTCGCCGCTGATGCCTGCCCACAAGTATGCACGCAGGCCCACGCGCCCTTGCACGAGCGGGCGATGTGGGTTGCTGATGCGGTCGGCTTCCAGGTCCTCGATATTGTTGGTGATGATCGCAAAGACCGCCGCATAGCTGAGGCAGAGGGCAAGCAAGGCAAAACGTAGCCACAGGCCAGCGCCATCCAGCAGCGCGTGATGCGCGGGGAGTCGCAGCCAAAGCGCCATCCCCATGCCTGCCAGTGCCACATACATCAAGATGCGCGGTAGGCGCAGATCGCTCAGCAAAACATGTACCAACTCCCGAAACCATATAGCGACGACTGCTGGCAATGCCAGTCCCGTCATCAACAATAGTGTCCAATAAGTGGTAGCCTCCATCCATGTGGACTAGGAAGATGCCCTAGCCAGCGACGCTTTCAGTCAAAAAATGTCCAATTGAGGCCCAATTGCAGCTGTCGTGTCTGCATCGGGTAGCCCATTGTGGTAAAATATCCGAGGGCAGGCCGGCCATCCAATCCTGGCAGACCCTCCAGTAGATTGATGAATTTCAAAAAGATAAAGGCCTTTTTGATCTGTGTCGCTACCACGATATCGGTGCGCGGGTAAGCCAACTGGAAATAAGAAGTCGCGCTGCCTTGCGGGTAGAATGTCTGGGAGGCAGGATCAAAATAGGGTGCCTTGTAGGTCGAGAAATACCATAGATCGACCCCAAACCGCAGCAAGCGACAAAATTTGAGGTTGCGGTTTTCGTAGAAAATGCTGGTTTTGGAGTACAACTTGGGTTGGTTTCTAGCAAAGAGATCATCCAAGGTCGTGCTGTTGGTCGAGAATCCTTGGGCGACGGTCTCGGTCTCCAGAAAAAGTTGCTTGAGGTGCACACGCAGCTTCAGCTCCACGCCAGCATAGAGGATAAATTCCAAAGGTGACGTTTGCACAAAACTTGTGTCGCCCGCATAATAGACCATACCCGTCTGCCGCGTCGTAAACATCGATAGTTGTGCAAAACTGCCCACTTGTTCGCCAGAATTGGTCCACGCATTCTTCCCAGTCACCTTGAACCCTACACTCAGGTGTTGCAGGCGACGGTTTTGAATCGCCAATTTGGGATTCGGAAACAGCCTGTTTTCGGTTGTAATGCTGTTCCAAGGGCTGCCGTAGGTTTGCTGGAGCGTGGGATTGCGTCCATAACCCAATGTATGGATCACAATGGCGAGTGGTCGATGGGTCTTGGTGATCGTGGTAGAGTCAGTGGGATTGAGGGGAGGCCCCTGTACGCGGTAAGTGTAGTCCAAGACCCACTTCGGGAAGCGCAACGCAACATCGACTTCCCCATAACGTTCTGTGAGAAAGAGATTGCTATAGGTCCTGCGATAGGTCCACTTCACATCGATCGCGCGTGGATTGGGCTCGTAAGTGAGGCTGCCTTTCCAGAGGACGCTGCTACGGTTGAAGGCTATGTCGTCACTAAAGCGCTTATAATGGATGAGTTCCTGGGCCACTTCAAGGCGCTGTAGCGATTTCCAAACAGGGGTGTTCAGGCGATAGGTGAATCCGCCATCGACCTTGAGCCGCCGATAGGTCATCTGATCCAATAGACTGGGAAATCTTCCCAAGGTCGGATAGACAGGAAATTGCCCCGTATTCACATCGCTGGTCACAGCGGCATCTGAAAATGAGTTGAGGAGATAGTCGGTAAAGAAACCGCTGTAGGCCAGCAAGGTATGCCGTGCCTGCACGGTGTCGCGGGTGAAGCGGTAGAATTGGCGGAAAGAAAATGCCTTGGAGAAGCGCCTGAGATTGGCATCTTGCAAGGATACTGGCTGACTCCCCTGGCCAAAAAGGCTGGAGTCACTCTCGATCAAAATGACGCCGCCATTGATCTGATCCTTGTGCTGCTGGATCAAAAAATGGGTAAAGATCTGGTAGCGCTGGTCGAGGGTATGGAAATTGCTCGACAAACCTGTCGAGGTGTGGTCGGTCACCAAGTTGGTGTACACGCCCTTGCATTGCTGCCGGTAATAGAGCGCCGCGACATTGACCAGCGGATGCACGTTTTGGGAAACATCGACCCGCATTTGGGCCGCATCGGCCTTGCCCTGCCCATAATAGGCATTGAGGTAAGGTGTGCGGGTATCGAAATAACGCATGCCTTGCTCTGGGTCTATGAAATAGACGTTTTCGACGCCCGTGATAGGATTGATGTAGTTGCCCGACTCAAAGTTGGAGGCCTCTGCTCCATATTTATAGCGCTGGTAGGGCATGCCCCACTGGCCAAGGCTATTGGCAAATCCGCCTTGGCGCTCTAGCAGGTCTGGGTAGATGAGGTCCTCGGAGCGGAAACCTGCCTCCCGACGCCATGAGCCGCCATTCATAAGCGCGATAGGATCGAGGGTCTCAGTTCTTATATCGACTTTTTTGGCTGGCACGCTGTCCTGTGCAAGTTCGTCCTCCTCCAACGGGAGATCGTCGTCAAACGAGAGCGAGTCTGTGCCGATTTGCGCCACCGCCATGGTGGGAAGCGAGAGCAGCACACCGCCAAGGCACAAGATCAGCAACCCTTGCGCAATCCAAGCCCCTGCCGAGCGCGTGGCCGGCCAAGAATTGATGCGCAGGGGTTGCTGTAGCACGTGGATGAGCTGCTTGATTAGGCCTCCTCGATGATCATGCGGCTCAATATGCGGGTGAGCATGGGCTCGGCCTTCATTGCGGTCTCGATGATATCGGGCACGTTGGCGGCCTCCAAGTGATTGGGGTCACACATATCGGTGACGACCGAGATCGCAAATGTGCGCAAGCCCATATGGTTGGCGACAATGACCTCGGGTACGGTGCTCATGCCCACGACATCAGCTCCGATCATGCGCAAGAATCGGTATTCGGCGCGGGTCTCTAGGTTGGGGCCAGCCACGCTCACGTAGATGCCTACGTGGGCACGAATACCCTCTTCCTTGGCGATCTCGACGGCACGGGAAATCATCTTGGGATCATAGGGGCGGCTCATGTCTGGGGATCGCGGCCCGAATTCGTCCAAATTGGGACCTGCCAAGGGATTCTCGGCCTGCATATTGATATGGTCGTCGATGATCATAAGGTCACCCTTGTGATAGTTGAGGTTCATGCCACCCGCCGCGTTGCTGATGTAGAGCGACTGGATGCCGAGTAGCCGCATCACACGGATCGGGAAGGTGATCTCAGACATGGAGTAACCTTCATAGTAGTGAAGGCGGCCCTGCATCGCGACGACATGTGTGTCACCGATCGTGCCAAAGATGAGCTTGCCAAAGTGACTTTCCACTGTGCTCACCGGGAAGTGTGGAATGAAATTGTAGGCGATTTCCTTTTCGACCTTGATCTCGGTCACCAAGCCACCCAAGCCAGTGCCAAGCACAATGCCGACTTTGGGCTCGCCTTTGTAATGCTGACGGATGTAGGCGACGGCCTCGTTGATATTTTCCATTTCAGAACTCATTGATGATCTTTTTGATTTTATTCTCCATCTCCTCCCAGCCCAAGACAGGTTCCATCGCGACAGCCAGATAGGCGAGGGGGAGGTGCGCAAAGCGCTGCATCCACGGCATGGCCTTTAGCCGGAAATAGTCCTTTTCTGTAGTCAGGATCAAAACGGGGGGCAATTTACCCTTAATTTCCTTCTGGGATTCAAAAGCAGCCAATATTTTATCCAAATCGGCCTCTTGGTAGCGGTAGTGATCGGGAAAACCTAGCGCGGTAGCGACGGTGATGCCCGCCTCAGTGAGCGTGTCAAGAAAATGCTGGTTGTTGCCGATGCCGCTGAAGGCGATCACCGACTGCCCTTGCAGCGCCGCGAGGCTAGGATAGGCCATCGCTGCGGCTTTGGAAAACGGATGGATGCCCTGTGGGCGCAAGGCAAATGCTGCAACGGCTTGCTTTGGAAACCGCGCCTTCAAGGTGGCTGAGAGCTGCGCAAGGGCGGCGGTATCCTTGAATTTGCTGATGATCAATGTGTCTGAACGGCGCAGGCCAGTCAGGAACTCGCGCAGGCGACCCGCAGGGAGAACCCAGTCGGTGATCGGTATGCGGGTGGCATCTACCATGACCCAATCGAGGTCACGGCGGATGCGACGGTGCTGAAAAGCGTCGTCGAGCACCAATACATCGGGCTTGTGGGCGGCGATGAGCTGCCGAGCACCTGCGACGCGGTCTTCACAGACGGCGACGGCGACAGAGGTGAAGCGGCTCGCCACTTGGTAGGCTTCGTCGCCATACAACTCGGCATCGCCTTGTGAGGGAGATACGTATAGGTAACCTTTGGACTGCCGTCCATAACCGCGTGACAAATATGCTGGTCGATGCCCCATTGTGAGCAGTTTTGCTAGCAAAAACTCGGCCATAGGCGTCTTGCCCGTGCCCCCAGCGGTGATATTGCCGATCGAGATGACTGGAATGCCGACGGCCTCACTGTGTTTCCATCCGCGTGCATAGGCGAGATTGCGCAGGGCCATGATCGCCCCATAGAGCAACGAAAATGGTAAAAGGGGTATGGACCAAAATTTCATCGGCCCGAAAATTAAGGAAAAGAAAATTGAGGATCGACGATTGTGATGAATGGGGGGATGTGCTGCATCTATCTTGCATCATCCAAGGTAGATTAGAGTTGAGGCTGATAAGCTCTTCAATCCTTGGGCGTGCCCAGCAATCCCAATCTTATGGCGGTGTTTTCCAGCTTGTAAGCAGAAAATCAGACTGGTTCCTCCTCCAAGCCCTCCAACTGTGCGGTTTCAAACTTGCCTTGGAGTGGTTCCTCTTCCAAACCCTCCAACTGTGCGGTTTCAAACTTACCTTGGAGTGGTTCCTCTTCCAGCCCTGCAAACTGGGCCGTTTCAAATTTGCCTTGGAGTGGTTCCTCATCCATGCCCGCCATCTGCACGGTATCGAATTTACCTTGAAGAGGTTCCTCTGTGGTGGGGAATTGCATTTGCATTGCTTTTGCGCCCATGACATCGGCCTCGCTTTCTAGGCCTGGGTCATCATTGACAGGGACGCTTTCCTTGAGCTGCATGGTGGGCTTCACGCGGCCTTGTTTTTGCTGGGCGACGTGCCAAGCCTCATGCGGCAGGTGCTGCTCTTGCCCTGGTGCCACGTGAATGTCGGTACCCTGCGCGTAGGCCAGTGCATTGAGCTGCGCAGGTTGGGACGAATTGTAGTGTACTTTGACATCGTCCATGGCGAGTCCACTCAAGGATTCGACGCCAGCTTTGAGGTTGTCGGGCAGGCCAGTATCGTTTTTCTTGCGCTGCAATGGCGTCTTGCCATAGGCCATCATGGCCTTCATGGACATCAATTGCTTCACCTGCGGGCAGCAATCGGCCATGTCCTGCAATTTGGGTTGCGCTACACCTGCTTGCGTAGCCGTGCGGGCAAATGCGCGACGCTGCACCTGCGCAGGTGCCTGGACGGCAGATCGATGGGCCTCCTCGGCATGGCGTTGCAGCTCTTGGGCACTCATGGTATCTTCTATTTCAACATCAAAACCGTATTTCTAGAACCACATCGTGGCTTTTGTAGCTACGCCTGCGGTGTTATGCAATGTCCCGCAAAGCGCGATTCATAGCCAATTGTAAGTTGCGGATTGTCGCGGGATTTTGGTTGGGTCATTTTGGGGCGTGGATTGACACCACACTCAATGTGTCGCCGCTTGCCCCCTCGATGTGTGACGAACTGCTACTATGGAGACTATTTGGCCTCCATAGTAGCAGCTTGGACTATGCGCTAGCCTATCGATAGTGTCCTCTCTTCAAGGTCTTCAGCTTCTTTTGCGATACGGTTCCGACGCTGTATCCTTGTCTAATCCTTTGGCTGCTTCAAGCGGAGACATATTTTCATCTCTGTACAGTTTCTTTGTAAGGAAAGTGCATAAAATATTGATAATCAAATTATAGAATGCGGATAAGTTTGGAATATTTTGTCTATAAGTGGCCAAATCTGTATAAAAAGATAAGATTTGGCCACTTATAATCAATGTGTCGGCTGCTAGCCCCAAGGTTTTCGCTTGTTTCAAAAATACAAGTCTCCTCTGGCATAGACGCAATGCCGAGTACCTTTTCTGATCTTCAATGAATTTTTCAGGTCGCCTATTCATCGGCTCGGCTCAAAGGTGTATTCTCAGGGACTTGGACACCATTTTGAATGGTACATAGTGTATTCATAATAATCACTTTATACATATTTTCGGTTCATATTTATTTACCAAAAACAGATTTATAAGTGGCCAAATCTATCGTAAGAGATAGGATTTGGCCACTTATAATGAATCTGTTG
>JANORP010000344.1:0-2213 GCA_031415375.1 Bacteroidota bacterium
CAATCACACCATCGGCAAATTGCATTAGGCTACCGATATTACGAGCAGTTGCACCACTACCAATGATGATTGGTGTGCCACCAGCAGCTACTTTGGCTAGCTTTAGATCTGCTAGGGTGGGGGGATTGCCAGTTGCTAGCCCAGAGATGATTACTGCGTCTGCCAGACCCCGTTCGATCGTGTCTTTAACCGCATTAGTCAAATCACTCGAACTCAGTGGGTGTGCATGTTTAACTAGTACATCTGCCATGATTTTAACATCACTGCCCAATTCTCGCCGATACCGCAGGAGTTCGTGAGCGCAGCCTTCAATTAAGCCCTGATCTGTTGCCATCACCCCAGAGAGGACATTTACTCGAATAAAGGCGGCTCCGGTACAGCTAGCGATCGCCATAGCGCTGAGGCTATCATTGCGGAGCACATTGATCCCGATCGGTAGTGAAATTAATTCCATCAAGCGGGAGACAATCGTCGTCATGGCACTGACAACTGCTGGATCGACATGGCTTTTCGGAAACGGTGCGTCAAAAAAATTCTCGACGATAATCCCATTGACACCACCAGAAACCAGTGCGACGGCTTCTTGTTCGGCTCGATCGATAATTGCACTCAGACTCCCACCCCAGCGGGCAGAAGTCGGCAGGGGTAACAAATGGACTACGCCAATAATCGGCTGAGTTGTCTTGAAAATTTGCGTTAAATTCACGGTTTGTGTTTAAACTAGGCGGATAGCGATCGCCTCACCAACTCAAGCTTGGGCATGACTAAACCGCGAGACTCAATACTTTACTTACTATTATTATCCACATATTCGGCTTGACTAGCCCACTATCTTAACCCAAGTTGGATCGCCAGCAGGAGTTGCTAGCTACTGAGGTCACGATCTGCTCTTTACATTTCGCAACACTGTGCTAGAATATAGCATAACAACTCACATCAACCGTGTTAGTACTAGGTATTCCGGTTGGCAACAACTAAACCAAGACTACATGGGCAACAAGCCAACAATTGCAATCTCTCACTTAGGTTGCGAAAAAAATCGGATTGATAGCGAGCACATGCTCGGCTTGCTCGTACAAGCAGGCTACGAAGTAGACGCTGATGAAACAGCCGCAGATTACGTTATCGTCAACACCTGTAGCTTCATCGATGCCGCTAGAGCGGAATCAATTAACACGCTAGTGGAACTAGCTGAAGCAAATAAAAAAATTGTGATCACTGGCTGTATGGCACAGCATTTTCAGGCGCAACTACTGGCAGAGATCCCCGAAGCCGTCGCTGTAGTTGGTAGTGGTGACTACCACAAGATCGTTGATGTGCTTGAGCGCAGTTTGACTGGCGAACGGGTAGTAGAAGTTACCCCAGAGCCAACCTACATCGCCGACGAGCATACTCCCCGCTATCGGACGACGACAGAAGGTGTCGCTTATCTGCGGGTGGCTGAGGGTTGTGACTACGCCTGTGCTTTTTGCATTATCCCTCATCTACGTGGCAAACAGCGATCGAGAACAATTGAGTCGATCGTCGCTGAAGCGCAGAGATTGGCAGATGAGGGTGTCCAAGAACTAGTCCTGATTTCCCAAATCACTACCAACTATGGACTGGACATCTACGGTACCCCCAAGCTAGCGGAACTGCTCCGCGCTTTGGGCAAAGTAGACATTCCCTGGGTACGGATGCACTATGCTTATCCAACTGGGTTAACACCTAAGGTGATTGCGGCAATGCAGGAAACCCAGAATGTGCTCCCGTATTTAGATTTGCCATTACAGCATTCTCATCCTGAGATCCTCCGCGCCATGAATCGCCCGTGGCAAGGACAGGTGAACGATCGCATCATCGAGCAACTCAAAACTGCTCTTCCTGATGCTGTCATGCGGACAACATTGATTGTCGGCTTCCCTGGTGAGACCGATGAACACTACCAACATCTTCAACAATTCCTGCAACGGCATGAATTCGATCATGTGGGTGTGTTTACCTTCTCCGCTGAGGATGGCACCGCCGCAGCAACCTTGCCCAATCATCTGCCCCAGGCAGTGATGGACGAGCGCCGCGATGGGATCATGGCGATGCAACAACCAATTTCACTTCGCCGTAATCAAGGTGAAGTGGGTAAGACAGTGGATGTCCTGATCGAACAGGAGCATCCGGAATCTGGGTTGTTGGTGGGCAGATCTGCCAGATTTGCACCAGAAGTGGACGGATTAGTG
>JANORP010000345.1:0-18715 GCA_031415375.1 Bacteroidota bacterium
GTTCTTGACCCAATTGGAGGATCCTGCCGCACTGAAGTTGCCCAGCATTCAATTGCGCCTGATAGAAGGGACGGGCAGCCCCACGGCTAGTGAACCCATGTTTGGAGACACGCTGATCGGCGAAGATGACGGGGAAGAGGATGAAATTGAAATGGCACCCTATCGGCAAATGCAATGGCGACAGCAAATCGGGCAGGCACAATATGAAATCAAGGTATTCAAGGCCATGCTGGAGACGGAAGACGCCGTTGAGGCAATTCTTTTGGCAATGATTCCTGTGGTCATAGTACTCTCATTGCTGATGGGAATACTCATGCGGTTCATTTCCAAAGCGCTTTGGAAACCCTTTTATACTTCTTTGCACGACATTGGCACTTTCAGGCCCGAGATGCCACATGCTCCACGATTCGCTCATGTGCATACCCTAGAGTTTGCGCAGCTCAATGCGAGCCTCCAACGCATGACCGACAAGGTATGCCAAGACTATCAAAATCTGAAGATTTTTGCAGAGAACGCCGCCCATGAGTTGCAGACCCCGCTGGCAATTGCCCAAAACAAGATCGAGATATTGCTCCAAAGCACCGAAATAGGCCCTGAGGAGATGGGAAAAATCGTGGCCGCACTGGAGGCTTTGCAGCGCATCAAGCGGCTCAATGAGGGCCTGCTCACGCTCAGCAAGATCGAAAACCAGCAATTTGCACCCTTGCAACCCCTTGCAATCCATCACGTCCTCACACGGCAAGTCAGCGATTTTGAAGAGTTGGCGGCATTGCGCAACATTGCCATCCATCTGCAAATCCAAGCCCAGCCGCAACCTGCGCTCAATCACACGCTCCTTGAGCTATTGCTCAGCAACCTCTTGAGCAATGCACTCCGCCACAACCGTGTAGGCGGCTGCATCGAGATCGTATTGGATGCCGATACACTTACCTTCGCCAATACTGCAAACGCTATGCGGCTCGATCCCGACAAGCTGTTCCAACGGTTTCAGCGGCAAGGAAGCCAATCTCCTGGCGCTGGATTGGGGCTCGCGATTGCGCATGAGATTTGCAACACCATGAGAATCCAAATCTCCTACGATTACCAAAACGAGATGCATATTTTCAAACTCAGGTTTCCGCTTCAAAATTGATTCAGAATCGAGTGCGAGATTGGAATCGAAATCAAGAAATAACTTGTATCCCTATGAAAACAACATCGATTTTGTCTGCCCTCATACTCTTGACGAGCATTACGATTGCGCAGACGGCCCAGGTGCCCGCAGCGTCCCAAAACGATCTCAAAACACGATTCCCCATGGCGACCGGCGCCAAATGGGCGCAATCTGGAACTGGTTTTGAAGCGGAATGGAAGGAAAATGGAAAAGAAATCGCAGTCCTCTATGATGCCAAAGGCAGCTATCGAATGACCGAACGTGAGATCGACCTCTCGGCCTTGCCCGCAACGGTGTCCAACGGCTTCAAGCAGCAATATCCTGCGGCGCAACTCATGGAGGCCGAGTCACAGACACATGCCAATGGCAGCATCACCTACGAAATTGAGTTCAAATCCAATGGCAAGGTCACGGAAATGACCTTAGACGGCAGCGGCAATAGGATCACTCAGGGAACCGAAGGCAGTGATGGGTCGGGCGAAAAAGGTAGCGATGGATCCGATGAAAAAGGCAAATCGGGCAGCAAGGGATCGGGTGATGCAGGCAGCGACGGCTCCGATAAAAAAGGGAACTCTGGCGGCAAGAAACCGGGTGACAAAGCCGTGCATTGATCACTTGACCGTTCACATTGTGCAATCGCCGCCGCTCCATACAAAGATCGACGGCGATCGATTTCTGCAAACATTGTCAGCACGAATTTGCTACCTTGCAAACCAATGATCGCGTTGAAGAAAATGAGAAATCTATTCCAAATAAAGCATTGCTGCATTGGCTTGCTTGGCATGTTGCTCTTGCTGAGTTCTGTGATTGCGCAGACGAGTGTCCACACCTTCAACTTTGGGGGTGCGCAGCGCAGCTACCGCGTCTATATTCCCGCCAATTATACTGGAACCTCGGCTGTACCTCTCGTTTTCAACTTACATGGCTACACGAGCAATGCCTTGCAACAAGAGTTCTATTCGGGCATGAATTCGGTTGCAGACACCGCAGGATTCATCATTTGTTATCCCGATGGCCTCAATGCCAGCTGGAACTCGGCCTTTCAGCCCCCCTATTTTGGTGGCGTGGACGACGTGGGCTTCATCTCCGTACTCATCGACACCCTGATGCAAAACTACAACATCGCCCCTGCCCGCGTCTATAGTTGCGGGATGAGCAACGGCGGGTTTATGAGTTATCGCCTTGCCTGCGATCTGGAGGACCGCATCGCGGCGATTGCCTCGGTGACTGGCAGCATGTCCACGACGCAGCTCAACAATTGCAACGCCAGCAGGACAATCCCGATTTTGGAGATCCATGGCACGAGCGATGCGACGGTGCCCTATACGACTACTGGACTGTCGATCGGCATCGATAGCCTGTTGAGCTACTGGCGTGTACAAAATGGCTGTACAGCACCTGTGATCCGCGACACCTTGCCCGATTTGGTGCTGGAATTCAGTACGGTGACCACCCAATGGTACAAAGGCTGCAACGACAATGTCGAGGTTGCCCACTACAAAATCGAAAATGGTGGACATACCTGGCCAGGCGCATTTTTTCAAATCCAAGGTCTGGTCACCAACATGGACATCAGAGCCAGCGTCGAGATTTGGAAATTCTTTTACCGTTTTTCACATCCCAACCCAACACTTGTTGCTAGCGCCACCCCAATGCCAGTCATGGCACCTGTCGTCGCGCCACAGCCTAGCCGTGGCGAGATTCGTGTGACGCAATTGCAGGCTGGCGCAAGGCTGCTCCTCCTCGATGCACAGGGCAAGGAACTGGGCAAGTGGACAACTACCCAAGCTGCATTTGCAATTGATGCACGCCAATTCCCGACGGGAATATATTTCCTGCGTGTACAGCAATCTGAGCAAACGTATGCGCTCAAGGTGCTGGTGACGGAATAGGAATATGCGGCAACACCAATTGCATTTACTTTGATGTCTTCAAGGGTAGCTCATCCTTTGGCAAACAACCGCCAATAGAATTTGGGGTTGAGCAAAGTCGTTGCTGTATTGGATGAATACACCAATTCTTCCACAGCGCGGCTGTTGAAGCGATTGAGGGAGGCATTGAGTACGGAGACAGAGAGGCCGGCCATGACAGGATTTGCAAAAAGTGCTTTCATCACCTTGCCGGGTCTGAGCGCGTTTTTGAGGCGTGCATAGACGGCTGCATCATAGTTGGCCGGTGCAAGCCCAGCAGCAAGTGCCACCGCGACGCGCTCGGCAGCGATGCCGCCACTGATCATAGCATGTCCAATCCCGTTCGCATTTGTGGCATCGGTGAGGCCGCCCGCATCGCCGATCAAGAGACAATTGCCAGCGCTCAAGGGGCGCTTGGTGGTTCCGAAAAACAAGGAACTACCTGAGGCGAGCCCTTCCTCTGCCGCATGTGCAAAGCGCGTGCGCAACTGTGGGTGCGCTTGCAGATAGCCGTGCATCAGATCCACCAATTTGGGCCTCGTTTTTTGAAAAATATCGAGGCGCATCACAGCATTTACATTCACGCTGCCGTCTGCAAATGGCGTGATGTACAATCCGCCGGGCATGAATTTCTTGTCGAACAGGTAAAACTCTGAGAGACTTTTCTGGAGATGGGGCTCAGCCCCTTGAAAATACATGCGCATGCCAATCGCGCTGTGCGCTGGCTGGCTGTTGTAGTCGGGGACTATTGCGCGCACCAAGGGCGAATTTGCACCAGTCGCGAGCAATAGATATTGTGTTTGGAACTCGCCTTGGGAGGTTTGCAAGGTGAAGCCAACGCTACCTTGCCGCGTCACGGATTGCACGCCACAGTTTTCCCGAATCTCGATCAACGGCTCCAAAGATGCCCGCCGAAACATAAACGCATCGAAGTCCAGCCGCCTTGCCGTCACACAAGAGGGCAAACCGAGCCGCTGATTGGCGGGCGAGTTGAAGGGCATCACAAAACCTGCTTTGTGAGCCGATCCAAATGCAGTCGCGCCGAGTTCCATGGTCCAAAGCTGCTGCAACAAATCCTGCAACAAGCTCGGATCGAGTGCATGAAGTGCGCGCAAGACATTGGATGTGAGGATGTCTCCACAAACTTTTTGCCGAGGAAAAGTTGCCTTTTCCAAGACCAGAGAAGGCAGCCCGAGTTGCGCCAACCGCATGGCAGCATAGAGGCCACCCGGGCCAGCTCCGACGATGCATATCTGGGTCTTGGAAGACATCTTGGGAAAGATAATGGATTTTTGGTTGCGTTGGGGAAGGATGTAGGCTATCAGGGGCGGATCTACATTGTCCAAATGCGGCAAAAATTTGCCTAAATTCACCAAAGTGGGTCAACAATCAATCATTTCAACCCATCCAAGACGCTTTGCACCTCATCGGAACTCAAATCCAGGAGCAATGCTATTTCGGATACTGACTTCCCTTCGTGGAACAGCCTGGGGATTATCTTGACATAGATCGACGTGCGCTCCTCTGCCTTTCCTTCTGCCGCTGCTTCTGCCTTTCCCTCTGCCCTCCCTTTATCAAGCGCAGTCTGGATGGCAGCATTGATTTCCAAATACCCCAAGCGACTCAGCTGGTACTCATCATACTGCGAATGCGTCAACGCTGCCAATTCAGAGGTTCTGAACGCTTTCTCAAAGATCGGCTCCCTCAGGATGGCGGGAATCTCCTCAAACTTGATGAGGTTCTTCAAAAAGTAGCACCATTTGTCGAAGTGCGACACCAACTCATGCGCTTCCTTGGTGAAGAGTGGCATCTGCAAGAACTTGAATTGCAGCTTGTCATAAAAGATGTCCCCGTCTTGATCCTTCAGGTGCACGCTTCGCAGGAATTTGCGCCGCTCCTCAGCCTCGTCGTACTCAAAATCGAGGATGGCGATCAGATAGACTGGATTCAGGCTAAAGTCCCAATCGCCCTTCACTGCTTGGTCACGGATCGGGAAGGTCGAATAAAACAATGACCGCTCCTTGAAAAAATTGACCTTGGCCTTTTGCATCTCCACCACAAAGCGCGCTCCGCTCTTGGCGGTGCAGTAAATGTCAAACACTGCTCGGCGGCTGGCAGGAATATCGTTCAGGCGATCGGCGTTGTTGAAAGTCAAGTCGGCGATCTGATGCTGTTGTGGCAGCAACTCGTTCAAGAAGTCGATCAACAGGTCCTTGTTGGCGTCCTCGCCAAAAAGTTTCTCGAAACCGAAATCCGTATAAGGGTTGAGATAGCGTGACATGACAAACCAAGATCGATGAGATGGCAAATATAACCATGTTGCCGATGTACTTCAAATAGGATCCAACTCGTGAATCGGGTTGCCTAAGCGCATTCGCATGCGATCCAAACGGCCGAGTTCATTTGGCAGCAGACGCGATCAAACCCACATCAACGTTCCCTCAAAATCCATCTAAATCCTTATCTTTGCCGCTCCAATTGAAATCTGAATGAAAGCACTCGAAGGAAAAAACGCATACATCACCGGCGCATCGCGCGGGATCGGCAAAGGCATCGCGCTCGAATTTGCACGTCAGGGTGCCAATGTCGCCATTACTGACCTGCGTCAAAGCGACCTCACACCTGAGTTGATCGCAGAGTTTGAGGCATTTGGTGTGAAATGCATCGCCCTTGCCTGCGACGCAAGTTCATTGGCCGATACCCAAGCCGCCATCGATGCGACCGTCGCAGCCTTTGGCACGATCGACGTCATCGTGAACAATGCAGGCATCACCATGGACAACCTGCTCCTGCGCATGACCGAGGAGCAGTTTGACACTGTGATCCGCGTGAACCTCAAAAGCGCCTTCAATTCGACCAAGGCCGTCTTGAAGCCCATGCTCAAGCAGCGCAGCGGCTCGATCATCAACATCAGCTCCATCGTAGGCGTCACCGGCAATGCTGGCCAAGCCAACTACGCCGCCTCCAAGGCAGGCATGATCGCCTTCACCCAAAGTACCGCCAAGGAGCTCGGCTCACGTGGCATCCGTGCCAATGCCATCGCGCCCGGCTTCATCGCCACCGAGATGACCCACCACCTGCCCGAGGCAGAGCTCAAACGCTGGCTCGATAGCATCCCCTTGCAGCGCCCAGGTTCGGTCAAGGACATTGCAGACTTGTGCGTGTTCCTCGCAAGCGACCAAAGCACCTACATCACAGGCCAGACCATCCACGTGAATGGCGGCATGTATATGTAAGTGATCCTACTGATAGTCAAAAGATTCCATTGCCTCCGCAAAAAAATCTGCTCCATGCGGAGAATTCGTAGTAACATTGGCTGATGCGCCGTCTCCGCTTTCCATACAATTTAGGCTTGGTGCTGCTACTTGCTTTGGTGGCAGGCATGGTGATTGCGACTGTGGCAACACGGTCTGGACTACAATTTGGCTACGGCGAAGGCATATCCACCGTCTTGGTGATGCTCTTTTCCCTTGGCGCTGCGGCAGTCTCCTTTTTCATCTACCACGAACGCGATAGCCTCCTGCCTTTGGGCGCTGCGCTACCACTGGGATTCTTTCGTTACCTCGTCTTGCTCGTCGCCGCCTTGATGTTGCTGGAACCCAAGTTGGAGACCCGCAACAAACAATTGCAGCCGCCGGTGATCGCCGTCTTGCACGACGACAGCGAGAGCATCCTCATCAACAAGGATTCGACCTACATCAGGACCGAATATCCCGTGCAGCTCAAGGCATTCATGGAAAAGCTCAATACCGACAAGGTCAAGACGCATTTCTTTGCATTTTCCAATGAGTTGGGCGGCGATTCCCACCCAGATTCACTGTCTTACCGTGGTGCAGGCACCAATATCTCCAATGCGCTCAACGGTGCCGAGAAGCTCTTCAGCAACCAAAATCTCGGCGCCATCGTCTTGCTCACCGACGGCATATCGACGGCGGGCATGAATCCGCTCTATGCCTTGGAGGATTTCCAGCAGCCGATCTATACGGTGATGCTCGGCGATACCACGCCACAAAAGGACATTCGGGTCGCCGAAGTATTGTATAACCAAATTGCCTACCTCAACAATGAAACCCCCATCAAGGTCAAGGTGTTGAGTTCGGGCTATGATGCAGCCACCGTCAAGGTGAGCATCATCGGTGGTGGCAAGGTGCTGGGCACACAAACAGTGAGCCTGAGCCGCGAACGCAACATCGTGGACGCAGACTTCATGGTCAAGCCCGCACAAACGGGCATCATGCAATACACGATCACCGTCGATCCACTCCCAGACGAGCTCACCACGCGCAACAATAGCAAGGCGATCTTCATCAACGTGCTGGAGACCAAGGTCAAAATCGCGATTTTTGGCGGCTACCCGCACCCAGACTTGGGTGCGCTGCGCAATGCCCTCGTGCGCGATGACCGCTATGAGACCGTCGAGTTCATCCACAAGTCCCCCACCGCCTATTATGTCGAGCCAAGCACCTACAACTTGGCCGACTTTGACCTCTTCATCCTCCACAACTTCCCTTACAGCCCCGCCGACGCTGGCATGCTCGACAAAATCAAGGCCGAGATCGACGCCCGAAAGGCACCATTGATGGTATTTGTGGGGCAAAGCACAAACCTACAGACCCTTAAGGCAAGCCTTGGCGACCGCATCGGCATCATGCCTAGCACGATGCAAAGCAATGTCGAGGAGGCCATGGTCATTTTCAAGGAAGAATACCGCAACCACTCCACCTACACCTTTGACGAGGGCTGGATCAGGATGATGAACAATTCGCCGCCCCTCTACCGCAACCAAAGTGAATGGAAAGCTGGCGGCGACACCAAGGTTTTTGCCACGGCGCGCATCAAGGGCGTAGCCCTTGACTACCCCATCTATGGCCTTCAAAATCACTTGGAGCGCAAAAACATGGTCTTCATCGGCGAGAATATCTGGCGGATGCGGGCGCAGTCAGAAGTCGAAACGGAGTCTTTTGACGGTTTTGACACTTGGATTTACAACAATATACAGTGGCTGATCGTGCGTGAAGACAAGCGACGGTTCAAAGTCGCCCCCTCCAAGCAGCTCTTCACTGGCAATGAACCCGTGCTCTTCAAAGGCGAAGTCTATGACGACTCCTACCGTCCATTGTCGGGCGTGGACATCAAGCTCACCCTCAAATATCCCGACGGCAAGACCGATGACCTCTACCTCAACGAGACTGGCAATGCACGCTACTTCCTCGAATTGAACAACTTGGAAGAAGGTGCCTATTCCTATGAGGCCGTGGGCACCAAAAACGAGGCCAAGGTCGGCACCGACAGGGGGGAATTCTCGATCGGCCGCAGCAATATCGAGCACCTGAACCTCACCGCCGACAAAGGCTTGCTGCAACAAATTGCACTGCGCACGCGCGGCACCTTCCGCACGAGTCGCAACCTCGATCAGCTCGCCCAAGAAATTCTTGCCCTGAGCAGCCTCAAACCCGTCGCCAACATCACCGTGAAGCGCTTGGGATTCCAAGAATTCAGGTGGATCTTTTTCATGCTCCTCGGTCTGCTCGCTGTCGAGTGGATCGTGCGGAAATGGTATAGCTTGAACTGAGCAGCCTATGTCCTACCTTTTATTCAAAGCACTACATTTGATCTTCATGGTCACCTGGTTTGCGGGGTTGTTTTACGTCGTGCGCTTGTTTGTCTATCACCGCGAAGCTGAAAGCAAGCCCAGTCCCATCAAAGAGGCGCTGCAGGAACAATACGCAATCATGGAGCGGCGGCTGTATTACATCATCACTTGGCCGGGCATGGTCTTGACGGTCATTTTTGGCACGCTGATGATCATCTTGAACCCGGCAGTGCTGGATCTGTGGCTTTACATCAAACTCGGCATGGTGCTGCTGCTCGTCGTCTATCACATCTATTGCGGCGAACTGATGAAGGACTTGAAGGAAGGCAAATGCACGCTCAAACCCATCCATTTCAGGCTCTTGAATGAGGGTCCTACCCTCCTGCTGTTTGGCATCATCACCTTGGCCGTCTTCAAAAATTTGGCAGATTTTGCCATCGTGTTTACGGGTTTGGTAGGATTGGGCGTGGCGCTGTTCATTGCGACAAAGTTGTACAAATCGGCGAGGGAGAAAAAGGGGGAGTGAAGGATGAGCGGAACATGAAAGTGCTAGTATTGGCAAGTAGCCACCACAAGTGGAGCTTGCAAAGCGCCGCATGTTTGTCGCTACTTTTCATCGCTACATGCTTGCTCCAAGCCTGCACTTCAAGCCCCACCACCGCCGATCCTCTCACAGAAACACCTCAAAAAGAATACATCAACCACCGTCCCGACGCCCAGTATGTCGGCAAGGAGGCCTGCAAATCTTGCCATCAAGAGAAGTTTGACACCTTTGTCCATTCGCAAATGGGACGCTCCTTCAAGCCAGCCAAGGCCAGCTTGAGCATCGCCCAGTTTGAGGGAATCCAGCCGATCTACGACAAATTCTCTGACCTCTATTATCTGCCCTACACCCAAGGCGAAGACATCTTTTTGAAAGAGTTTCGGCTGCAAGGCAAGGATACCATCCATCAACGTATAGAGAAGATTAGCTATATTGTGGGTTCAGGCCATCACACCAACTCCCATATCATTGCCGAGAACGGCTACTTGTACCAAGCGCCCCTCACTTGGTATGCCCAAGACAAGAAATGGGACCTTCCACCTGGATTTGAGAATGGCCACAATTCACGCTTCACGCGATCGATCGAACTCGAATGCATGACCTGCCACAACGCAATGCCTGAGTTTGACATGGGCTCAGACAATCGTTTTGTGAAGGTGCCAGATGGCGTCGATTGCGAGCGCTGCCATGGCCCAGGCTCGCTGCACATCACCGAGAAGCAGTCGGGCAGCCAATTGCATTTGATCGATGGCATCGATTATTCCATCGTACACCCCGGCAAGCTACCCATCGATCGGCAGTTCGACATTTGTCAGCGCTGCCACCTGCAAGGCACCGCCGTGCCCGTCGAAGGCAAAACTTTTATGGATTTCAGGCCAGGCATGAAACTGAGCGACTACATGAATACATTTATTCCTCGCTATGAAGACAGCCTGAGCAATTTCATCATGGCCTCGCATCCCGATCGCCTGCGGATGAGCAAGTGTTTTTTGCAAACCCAGTCCAATGACAAATACGTGAAGGCGATGACTTGCACCACCTGCCACAATCCACATGAACCCATAGAGACTCAGGGGCCCGAACACTACCGTGAGGTCTGCCAGAGTTGCCACAAGCCAGAAAGCGCCGACTTCTGCAAAGCGACGCCGCAGCTGCGCGCCGCTCAAAAAGACAATTGCGTGAGTTGCCATATGCCACGCTCGGGCAGCAGCGACATCCCCCACGTGCGCATTACTGACCACTTCATCCGCAAGCCCGACGGCAAGACAAGACTATTGAGCCCCGATGAATTGCAGCACCAAAAAGAATTTTTTCGTCTCGCGTGCCGCACCCAAGACAACCCTAGCGCGCGCCTCATGGTCGAGGGTTACCTCGCACAATATGAGCAATTTACCCCAAAGGCCTGGCTCATTGACAGTGCCAATGCCCTCATGACAAAGGCACTGAAGCTGGAACCTGAAGCGCAATTGTTGCGGCCCCTCGTGCGGCTTCGCTATTTGCAAAATGACTACGCCGCCCTCAAGGGCATCGGTAAACGCTACCCCTCCAATACCATGAATGACGCTTGGACCGCCTATCGCATCGGTGAGGCCTTCCAATCCTCGGGTGAATTGGTGCCTGCTATAGAGTGGTTTCGCCGGGCCAACAATATTGCGCCGGGCCAACTTCAATTCAAAAATAAGCTCGCCGCTGCCCTCATAAAATCCGAACGTGTGCCTGAGGCACTCACCTATCTCAACGAGCTCATCGGCGCCTATACCAAGGATCCCACGATCCTCAACAACCGCGGCTTCGCCTATGTGCTCAGCAACGACATGCCCAAAGCCGAAAAGGACTTTCAAAGCGCCCTTCAGCTAGACCCCGATAGCGAAACCGCGATGGCCAACCTCGCCTCGCTCTACCTCAATACCAATCGTCCCGACGACGCCAAGCGCTTCACAGCTGCGCTCCTCAAGCGCGACCCTGAAAATCCACAATACCTCAAGCTCAAAGGTGTGCTGGGCATGAAGTGAATTGAGTGTGACATTTCAGGGGAGCCCACGGCTGACGCCTGTTCCGGAAGGCGGGAGCGGTAGGTTTATCGACGGTTTGGCTCCGGCAATTGTGTTTTTTTTGTCGTTGATAATGAGCCGTTTATGCCAGAGGCAAATGGTCGATAGCCCTGCGGCCGGAGGCCGCGGGCTCGGGAGTCTATTGTGCTAATTTCGTCGGATTCCTAGGAAATGTAATTGTGAAACCCCGTTCGTTGGGCCTCCCCACAAGTCGTGGCGAGGCCCGACGAACGGATTGCACTCGCTTGTTTTAGATCCGCGCCCCGACTGTATCGGGGCCGTGTGCGCCGAGGCGTAAGGCTCGACGAACGAAGTTCCGACCGCAACTTCGTTTTTTTATCGCTGATATTGAGCCGTTTATGCCAGAGGCAAATGGTCAATAGCCCTGCGGCCCCCGCCTTGCTGCGGGACAGGCAGAGGCCGCGGGCTCGGGAAAATCCACAATACCTCAAGCTCAAAAGCGTGCTGGGCATGAAATGAATCAGCGAGGCTACGTTGACTTTGCTGTCAAATCCCTCAAAACAAAGCTGACCTTGCGAACCTTTGCGGTCAAATCCTCAAAACAGAGCTGCACCACTGCCTTCTTTCGCCGGCAATGACAATTATCACCTCCCAATAAAAATCCAATGACATTGCTCATTTCAAATCTCTCACTCCCACCCGACCTTCGCGCATATCAAAGCTTGAAACATGAATCGTTCATTGCTCGCAAAATACAATGTACAGGGGCCGCGCTACACAAGTTACCCCACGGTTCCCTATTGGGATGAAACACCGCCCAGTGAGGCCCAGTGGCTGCAATTGGTTCGTGCGTCCTTTCAGGCCTCCAATGCGACCGACGGCATCAGCCTCTACATCCACCTTCCTTATTGCGAAAGCCTTTGTACATATTGCGGCTGCAATACCCGCATCACAGTCAACCATGCCGTCGAGTCGCCCTATATCGATGCCATTCTAAAGGAATGGGCCATTTACCGCAATGCATTGGATGCAAAACCGCGCATTCAGGAATTGCACCTCGGCGGTGGTACGCCCACATTTTTCAGTGCCGCCAACTTGCACAGCCTCATCACTGGTATCCTCGCAGATTGTGAACCTGTCGCCAACCCCGATTATTCGGTCGAAGGCCATCCCAACAATACCACACCCGCGCACTTGCAGGCCCTCTATGACCTCGGATTCAGGAGAGGGAGTTTTGGGATACAAGACTTTGATCCACAAGTGCAAGCCGTTGTCAATCGGATACAGACATTTGAGACCGTCAAGGACATCACCGAAGCTGCCCGCAGCATCGGTTACACGTCCATCAATTATGATCTGATCTACGGCCTTCCTTTGCAAAAGCTAGCGAGTGTGCGCGACACCATCCAAAAGGTCTCCCGATTGCGCCCCGACCGGATAGCATTGTACAGCTATGCCCATGTGCCATGGATCAAGCCTGGGCAACGTAAGTTCACGGAACTGGACCTGCCTTCAGGTGACGAGAAACGTGCGCTCTACGAGCTCGGCCGGGAGATGCTCGCCGCCGAGGGATATATGGAAATCGGGATGGATCACTTTTCATTGCCCAACGAAGCCCTGTGGATGGCCTATGTTGAAGGTAAAATGCACCGCAACTTCATGGGTTATACCCCTACGCATACGCGCCTGAGCATAGGGCTAGGCGTGAGCGCGATCAGCGATGCCTGGACGGGATTCCTCCAAAATTTCAAAAAAGTGGAGGACTACCTCGCAGCCGTCAACGGTGGACAGCTCCCCATTTTCAAGGGACACAACCACACGGTAGAGGATCTGATCTACAGGCAGCATATCCTGAACCTCATGTGCCGCAACGAGACAAGTTGGTGCGACACTGCCGCACAACGACATGGCTTGGGCGACGCGCTGCATCGCCTGCAACCGATGATCGACGATGGGTTGGTCACGCTCACGGATTGCTCGCTCAAAATCACAGCACAAGGCGAGTCATTCGTGCGCAACGTCTGCATGGCATTCGATGCACGCCTGGCTAGAAAGCTACCTGAGCAGGTTGTTTTTAGTGCGACGGTCTAAACGGAGGCGTCAAACGGAGGTCATTTCCGCTTGGATTTGAAATACTGGCCTACAATCATTGCTATTGCAAATCAAAATGTGAATTCGTCGAAACGGAGCCGCGATTCCGATTTCGCTCGTCGGGTTTCATCCTCCCCTATCGCTTGCTATCTGGTGAAGCACCTTTCCGCTGGCCATCACGCATCAGCGCAGTTAAACCAATATCTATTTCCATCGTCTTCTGATTTTTTTGCCTCCAGAAGCAATGCCCACCGCCCATTGTGGATTTTCCCATAAATTAGCATCTATCCCTATATCACCCCCTCAATACCCCCGAAAAATGGAAGAGAAAATCACTGAAAGCGTAGGCCAAGGCGGCAAAAACAAGAGCGCAGATGTGCGCATTGTGCAATCCTTGCTCATCAAACAAGGCTGTCTAGCAGCACTCAGCACCGATGGCAAGTCCAATGCCGATGGTGTCTATGGCAACAATACCCAAAATGCCATCTTGAAATTCCAGTCTGAAAAGATGGGTCTGACCAATCCTGACGGTCGCGTCGATCCTGGTGGCCAAACGATGAAGGCCCTCAATGGCGCATCGGGCACACCTAGCGACTCCACGCAAGCACCGAGCGTGAGTGCGGCCGTCTTTGCCCAAATCCAGCGCACATTTCCCAATGGCATCGTCGTCGCCATCTACACTGACTACAACAAGACAGGCAACCCTAAAAAGGACAACAACAATGCCGAATTCCCAAGAGCAGCCAATTCCTATGCGACCGCTTACTCCGCAGTCGGGATTGACAGCACAGGTGCCATCCAAATAGGCCTCCCGATCGCCATCAAATCAATTCAGCAGATCACCAAGGTCATCAACCAGATTCACGATGCGCTCAAGGCTGCCTTCCTAAAAACGGGGGCAGAGGCTGCTGTATTGCCAGCCTATACCAAGATCAAGACGCTGGCCCTCCTCTGCCATGGACAACCCTATGGCTTGAACTTGCTCGGCAGTAGCAGTTACAATCTGCGCATCGACACGCCGGCGGAAGCCGCCAAGACCAAAGATTTTGTGAAGGGCATTCGCGCTGCGCTCACCACAGACGTGGATGTACCCCTGTTTGCGTGCCATGCTGGCCGCGAGACCGATGGTACAGAAAAACTCGGCATTTGGTTCATCGAGGAGGCCGACAAACAAGATGGTAGCTCCAGCTTTGCTTCAGCTCTCGCCGCCGAACTCGGCAATCAATCTAGCGTCTATGGCCACCTGAGTGCTGGGCATACGGTGGACAATTATTCCGCGCGGGTATTTGGCAGGGATGCCGGCAAGGATGCAACCCGAGACCGCGGTGGCATCCACATATTCTACCTGCTATATCCCGACGCCTTTCGCGATGCAGAAACAACCCGACTAGGCAAGACCAGGGAAAAAATTCGCTCTAAAATGCAGGAACACTACCGGACACGCATGAAGGAGAGCAGCGAAGACAAACTGCAAGTCCCGAACAAGCAGGGCATTTTGGAACCAGGTCGATTGGGCGCGCTCATGTTCACGGATATTGACAGGGCCAAGGCATTTTTGCAAAAAGATTGGGCGACTTGGGTGGTGGCGAATCCTCCTAAGTGATTGGTTTTTAGGTAGCAGTTAGGAGGTAGCAGTTAGCAGTTGGTAGGTTGGCGTTTGCTGGCTTGGCTCATTCTGGATTGTTTGGTGGTGTAGGGGCTGAACATGGGTTTCTTGATGCGTCGGTATTGCAACTTCTTGAGATTCGATTCCCTAGGGCATTCATAATCCGTATTTTATTTGCCACTTCGCCGGAGGCGAATGCCTGTCCCGCCGGAGGCGAATGGTCGATTGCCCTGCGGCCCCCGCCTTGCTGCGGGACAGGCGGAGGCCGCGGGCTCCTCCACTTGGTATCTGCCGCGGGCTGATTCGGATGGGTGTGCGCTCACGTGATTTTGATGCGGGACTTGGGCCGAAATCGGTTGGTCTTCGGGGGTAGCCGATTTCAGGTTGGGACAGTTATGAGGCACACGGTTACCTCGTTGCCAGTTTATATCCATGCGAAAGACACACAAATGCTGGTTTCGAACTGCTAACTGCTAACCGCTAACTGCTCACTACTCAAAGCACGTAGGTAGAAACCAACCACCACGCAATCGCGGCTAGGACGACTAGAGGTGCCCATTTTTTGACGATATGGGTATAATCGACTTGCTTGCGCTCGGCGCGGTTGGTGATGCTAAACCGCTCACGGTCGGTTTGTGGACGGCTGCTTTCTTCCTCCTCGGCATCGCCCTCACGCTTGGCCTTGGTGCTGCGTTTGCTGCCGAGTCTGGACCGATAATTTCTTTCCCTGAGTTCCATGGCTTCCTGAATTGATTTCGCGGGAGGCTACGCCTAGCATCGCGTATCGTAAAATGGCGGCGCCTTGCTGCGGCTACCGCTAAGCTTACAACGTATCGCCCTTGTGCATTGTTGTCTCTTCCCAGTGAAATTCTCGTTCACCAGCTTCGATAGCCACATCCAGACGATTTTCCTCGGGTGGCACGGGGCAGGCGAAGTCATAATTGTAAACACAATAGGGATTGTAGGCGCGGTTGAAGTCGAGCGGCACACGGTTCTCGACACGTCGCGTATCGATGTAGCGGCCACCTCCATAACTCGATTCGCCCGAGGTGAGGTCCCTGAAGGGGATAAACAAGGTCTTGCTGTCTTTGGGATTGGGCTGATAACAGGTGAGTTTGCACGCTTTGCCATTCACCTTGAAACGCACCCAGCCAGCAATGATATAGGTCTCAGGACCCGCCTTGCTGCGTGGCATTTGGATCCGTTGAAACTCCGGGTTTTCCTCAAACGTGGCGGTGATGCGCAATTCACGCTTCACAGGAAACCAATCAAGACTGTCGAAAGTCGATTTGAGACTGTCTGGGATCGGCGAATCTGCCCCGGATTTGAAGTTCACATTGCGCTGCTTGCGCCAAGCCAATTCGTCGCTCACAAAAGTATCCTCGGTAAGCAGCCACTGAAACAAAAAGGCCACCAACATCACCAAGCCTACGCCGATCACGATGAGCATGCTGTTGCGTCGTGAATTCATGCCGCTCTCAGGCGTCCCTTGTGTTTCGATTTCTGATTCGCTCATTTTGAAAACAACAATTTGAAGTAAAACAACGGATTTTTGAGACGTTCACGCAGATCGAGATCGTCAAACATGCAAGAGATCGTCTCCCGCAAAGTCTTGTTTTTCTGGGCCTTGTTGACGACAAGGTTGAAGAGCCAAGGAAAATTGACCAAGCGCTGCATGCGGTGACCCAACTTGAGTTCCTCCCACAGCCGAGCATAAGTCACCGCATCGTATTCCCGCAGTGCAGCTGCGGAAAAATCATTGGTTTCCAAACATTTTGCCGCCTGTAAGGCCGCAAACATCCCCGAATAGAGCGCATTTCCGATTCCCTCACCCGTAAACGGGTCAATGAGCGAAGCAGCATCCCCGACGAGCATATACCCATCCCCAGAAATCGGCCGTTTCTTGGAACCCAAAGGCAGTCCGAAGCCCTTGACGCTCCCCACCAATTCGGCATCGGCGAAGCGCTCCTTCATCACAGGGTCGTTGGCAATGAGGTCCAGCATTTGCTGTTTGAGGTTCACCTTTTTGGCACTCACCTTGTCACTGCGCATACCCACGCCCACATTTGCATAGCCATTGGGGAGCGGGAAGATCCAGAAATAGCCCGGCAGAAAATCTTGGATGAAGTGCAGCTCGATGAAATTGTCCTCATCCAGCCCCTTCACGCCTTTGTAATAAGCACGCAAGCCCGCGCAATAGTGCTCTGGTTCGACCTTGATGCCGCCCACCTGCTTCGCAAAGCGCGACAGCGCGCCGTCGGCACAGATCACCAATTCGGCGACGACCTTGCGGCCATCCTCGGCAGTGCAGGTCCATCGGCCATCTTGTCGGATGAACTCAGTGAGCGCCAGCCCTTCCATGAGTCGAATGCTGGCATGTGTGCGACATTCCTCGACAAGGAAATTGTCAAAGTCGATGCGTTTGGCGATGAAGCCTGGACTTTGCTGCTGCGTCTTGTCAAATTCTTTTTTGAAAGGCACACGTAGCGCCTTGCGGTTGGGCGCGACAAAAGTCACTCCCCAGGAGGCCAATGCCGTCGGGTCACCCGCGATGCGTGCAACGATCGCCGGATCCAGCTTTTTGAAAACCTCTACCACCTTGCCACTCAGCGCATCCCCACAAACTTTGTCGCGTGGAAAACTTGCCTTATCTACCAGCAGGCATTCGATTCCCTGCTTGGCCAGAAACAAGGCCGTCGCAGCCCCACCCGGCCCTGCGCCGATGATCACGATGCGTGTATGTAGCGTCTCTACCATGTGCGCCGCGAAGTTAGGCCGCTAACGCGGAAAGCAATAGCGTGAGTGGAAGTATTTTAGGGGAATTCAAGCAAATTTCATGGTTTCCATTCAGTAGCCTTGCAAAAAGGTTTGGATTTTCAAAAAACGTCGCTACCTTTGCTATCCCTTTGTAAGAAGGCGTTCATTTGACACGGTCTCTTAGCTCAGTTGGTTCAGAGCATCTCGCTTACACCGAGAGGGTCGTAGGTTCGAGTCCTACAGGGACCACCCACAAAAAAAGCCCTTGCATCTTATGTTGCAAGGGCTTTTGTATTTTTTGGGGCTTGCTGGTCGATACCTTTGGGGTTCAGACATCGCGATCGGCTTGCTGGGTTTTTCTTGACTCTCCCGCTACGGTGCGGAAGGCGAAGCCGAGGGTTAGGGGAATGCCTATCACCCTACGCGTTCGCGCTTGTTTTGTCCCTTGACGGATGGATTTCCAGGTATGTGCTTTTGAGTAGTGTTGATTCTTTGGGGCGCTTGTGTTTAGTGGTTGCTAGTGTTTTGCCAGCATGGGCAAAATAGTGCAAAACTCCACACCAATGTAATAGCAATTTTGCCACATCCCCCTATAGTCGCAATACTCTATCAAATTCTTCCTTGAAACTATCAAAGTCTGCAAAGACAAAATCTGGCACCGTTGAAAAGCCTGGATTTTCTTCATTTATTATGGAAAATCCAATGGTTTCCTCATATAATTGAACCACTAAAATATCTGGTAATTTCCAAACGTCTAGCATGATGGCTCCAGATGGAAAATCATGTATTTTGCTTCGTAGATCATGCATCTTGATAATTTCCATGACATATTCATACACGAGATTTTGCTCAATTTTACCTTTCATTTTTTTGATACAAATAGGTTTCCAGACATATCAAACACTTCAAAACTACCATCTGCGGAAAGTCCATAAAAATCTCCATAAGCCAATCCGTCGATCTCCGAGCCTGAGGTGTGCGTGATGCGGACGATTGCGCCCCGGTCGGGCAGCACGAGCGTATTTTGCATCACCACAGCATCGTCAAAG
>JANORP010000346.1:0-7382 GCA_031415375.1 Bacteroidota bacterium
CATCTCGACCCATTGGCAACATCACCAATCCTAACCAATTTACCTTCAGAATTTAGTGCTACCTTCATCTTGATTCCCTAATAGTTTCTTCAATACCTGAGTGGATTAACAAAGATACTGCAGCTCAATGGAAATTGTTTACTTTGTAGAGAAAGTTTCCAATTTTGGTGGTGTCATTTCTTGATTCGTTAGTACTACCTCTGCGAATTCTTCAGGACATCCTTCACCCAAACCCTTGTCTCCTTGCAGTCGAGATCAGCGGCACCACCAACTCGTGCATGCGCATTGCGATGGCTTCGAAGGGTAGTTCAGTAATGTTGGCTTCGTCTATTTTGTAGCGATATGTATTGGCTGGAACCTACATGGCAGCTTTTGTGCGCTAGGTGTATCGCAGCCACAGATCCCTCCACGGCGTCTTCCATTTTGGTCGGGATGACGGGGGGCACAATGCCTATTTCATACCTTGACAGTTACCGAGCGAACTCGTTCTCTTCTTCAATAGGCTCGAAACCAGATCATTTCCCTGCCTTAGATAACCTAAAGCAAGGGGGACACTCTGGCTTCGCCATCGAAGAATCTGCGTACTGTCCACAGCGGTGGCATACGTTTTCGAGGTAGTCTACATTGGAATACTGCGCCCAGATAGAATAGCAAGTCAGGCAGTATGGCCTGGTCGGATTGTAAGGGATTCTTTCTTCGCAACGTAGGCAATACCCTCGTGTGACAGCTACAGGCGCATAAGTTTTTGTTGGTTTCGCAATCGGCTGTGGATTTCCATTTGCTATGATGTGCTCGACTTCATCGGTCGCTTCCTTGAAGATTCCTGGATCATCTCGTTTCGTGACGTGTATTCCCATCTCGAAATTATTCTTTTCGGAATATTCATACATGTTCATCGAGCCAATCACCATCTCTGACTCATTGAAGAAACACTTGGCATGCAGGTCTTCGCAGAAGATGAGTAGTAAGTTGGAAAGTTCAGAAAGTGATTGCTTCTGATTTGGCTTTAGCTCGTCTTTCCCATAAACTACGACAATTTGGACTCTGCGATTATCCGCCGATCTCAATCTTGCAAACAATTGGGACGAGACGCTGAGGAAGGGCGAGACGAGCGTGATGCGGTGCTCTGCTTTTTTGATAATCTCCTCAAGATGATGCGAGATACCTTTCGTGGTAATAAACTTTGCCATTGAAAAGCTGAAAAAATTGAATACGAAACTGTCAGTCCAGTGCTGACTTGGGGATAAATGTAACCTGATTTGGACTAACATTGCAAAACGATTCCCTAAAGTTGTGGAGGGATCCTTGTTTTTTTCACATTTGTAGCTCCTCGCCCTCTATGCCTCAATTGCTTATTCTCGTCATCCTCGCTGCGATCATCTACTACTTTGTCAAAGGTAGGAGGGGCAAGCCGAAGCTGCTGGATGCAAATCGGCCTCGTCAGGGGCCAACACCTAGCCCCAGTACCCCCGAATCGCACCAGCGTGGCGATGCGTTTGAGGATTTTGTGCAACACTATATTTTCAGGCTAGACTTTGATCTGGTGTACCGTACGCCCACTTATGCACAAACCCAACAGCGGTACGATGAAAATGCACTCAAGCCAGATTTCAAGTTTCGCTGCCGCAGTCGCGGAAAACAGTTTTGGGTGGAGGCGAAGTTTCGTGAGAATTTGATGAATGGCAAGGTAGAGTGGTGTCGTTGGGATCAGTTGCAGCGGTATCGCCAGGAGCATCGTCATGCGCTTGTTTTTGTGGCGATTGGGTTGGGTGGTCGGCCGAGTCGGCCTGAGCGGCTGTTTGTGGTGCCGCTGGACGCTTTGCAGTACACGGGGGTGTATCCCAGCATTCTTGCGCCTTATGAGGTCAAAGCCAATCGAGCGATTTCGAGCAAGACGTTGTGGTATTTGGAGCGGAAGTAGGTGGGCGGTCAATGCATCCGTGGTTCAGATTGTTGTATGATTTCGATTGGATAACCTGAGTTCTTGACCCTATAGCTATCGGGAGGACTCTCGTCAACCCATAGACAGCCAGTATTTAGGGTTAGAATGAGTGGTTTGCGAGGTGCATATTCCAGTTTTTAGCTGGTATTGTGGCCTCTTTTTAGGCAGGACATGCCCTGCCCCTACGGCAGATCTCTCCTTCACCCAAACACCCCAAAGCCTTGGCTCCTTGCAATCGAGATCATCGGCTCCACCTGCTCGCGCATCCGCGTCGCGAAGGCCTCAAAGGGTAAGGTTGCGATGTGCTGTTCGTCCATTTTGAAGAGGTTGGTGTAGGCTTGGAAGGTTTTGGCTTCTTTGTGACGGAGGGATTCTGCGGTCCAGACGTGGTGGAAGAGGGCGTGTTGCAGGGTCAGGAAGCCGGGTACGTGCAATGTGACTTGGGGGATGCGGTTGCCTTTTTGGCTGTTGACGGTTTTGGGGATGGGGATGGTATTCCAGATATCGTTGTGGACGACGAAGCTCCAAGGCAGGAAATGGTCGATGGCAAAGGTGCTGAGCGACTGGCCGCTGTAGATGCAGGTGGTGGTGGGATGGGCTTGGAGATAGGGCGTCCAGAGCTTGCGGGCGGCGTTTTGGTCGCGCTCAGCGGGCTGGTATTCGAGCTTGTGGATGAGCGCTGGCACGTTGGGGTTGCGCTTTTGCAGGTAACGTGCTAGGTGCCAGAGCGTGTATTCGCGCAAGATGCGGTTGTGGTCACGCAGGTAGGCGAGCCAGTGATGGTCGAAAAAGATGGCTTTGTTGTGGGGTCCCTCAAATCGGTAGATGGCCGCGCGACCGAGCTGGCCATGGTGCTGGGCTGCAAGTTGGATGATGGCAGCATTGACCTTGCTTTCCGAGAGACCTTGCAATTCGGTGGCAAACCAGGGGCGCAGGAATCGTTGCGGGACGTAGCGGCTGAAGGCTTGGATAGCTTCTGTTGTGACCCGCTGCCGACCATCGGCTTGTAAACGGGCACGCAGATTGCGTTCGTCGATGTCCTCGGCAAGATCCTCTGCGATGCGAATGGCGTCGATCTGCTGGGCGAGCATGTCCTGGCTACCGAAATTCAGGTGGAAATAATGATGTGGATACCAAGCCTTGATGAGCATTTCAATCACGACTTGCTCGATGGTGTATTTATACGTGTCGGGCTGGGCGGTGAGTTCTAGGATGCCGAGCATCCAGAAGAATTTGTAGGAGTTGGTGGTGTTTTGGAAGAGTTCAAGCAGGCGGTTGTGGCCCGGCATCCATGGCAACGTCGAATTAGCAGGATTACCAGAATCTGTGGTCATGGTGAATTTTGGAGCTTTGCTGCAAGATGGGATTTTTTGCGGACACTCGCTTGAATTTTGCCCTTTATTCGATCCTGGAGCCGGAGGCTCAGGATTGGTTCAGCGTGGGAGCCGGAGGCTCCCGCTTCCGTTACTCGCGCTTCTACTGCTCCCGCTTCTGCTACTCCCGCATCGTCTCTTGGTTTTTGCCTCAGGAAACGGGTTTGCGCTACCCCGCATTGGGTTTCGTGAAGGTGCGTTTTTGGGAAGCCTGATTCGAATCAATCAAATCAACTTCCCCAACCCACACATCTACCTCAGATGACCCTGCCGCTACAAGCCGCCCGATTTCCGCCAGCCTAGAGCACTGCAGTGCTGTACAGCCCGGAGAGATCGCCGACGTGCAGATCTTTGATTTCCCAGTCGGCGGGGGCTTGGTCGTAAAACATTTGGGCATCGGCGTAGTCGCCCATGACGGCGAGATCGACTTGGTTTTGGTCGAAATAGGGCTCTAGGTCGGCGAATAGCCGTGATAGCTTGAGGCTGCTGGCGATGACTGTGACCTCCGCAAGCATGGTGGGGAGGTTGTAGTCTTGACGGTCGGGTGCGGTGAGTTGCACGAGGAGGTCGCGCAGCTGGTCCTCGATGGCGAGGATGCGGCTGGCATCGTAAAATCCTACTTGCTCTAGGCCGCTGAGGACGGCGATGCGTGCGTAGAGATGGGCGTCGATATCGCAGAGCAAGCTGTCGAATGCGTGGGGATCTGCAAGCTGTATGAGGGCCAACCATTGGGGCACACGCTGGGTGAGCAAGTCACCCATTATGAAGTCGAGCACGTGCCTGGGCTGTTGCAGCAATTGGATCATCGCCGGGGCACTGGCAACGGATTGGAAGTTGCAGAGCAGCAAAAGGGCATGGATGACATTTTCTGTACGGATGGCGTGCTCCTCGAACCAGAGGCTGTTGGCGACGTGAAACCGCAATGCGGCTTCTTGGTCGGCGATCAATGCTGCTGGTGCCTCGGCCTCGATGCGTGCTTTGAGTTCGGGGGTGAGCAGCACTGGCAGATGGGTGAGATCATGCGTGAGGGCGCGTGCAAAGTCGGGCTTTTGCGCGCTTTGTAACGCTTCTAGGCGCACGGCGACACGGGCGTGCGATGCTTGTCTCCAAGCCTCTCGCATGGGATCTAGGAATTCATCGTCATCATCGTCATACTCATCGTCATACTCATCGTCCTCATCGTCGTCATCATCGTCATCGTCCTCATCGACATACTCATCTTCATCATAATCATCGTCATACTCATCGACCTCATCGTCCTCATCGTCATCCTCAGCATAGTCGTCTATTGTGATTCTCGCAGCTAGTAGTAGGTGGTAATTCCATTCGCCATCTGCGAGACCTAGGTAGTAGGGTGTTTCACGGTCGTCGTAGCGCTCGTCTTCGGGCACGCGTGACATGGCGTAGTGCAGTAGGACTTCGAAGGTATAGACCTCAAAGGCATGAAACTGGGTCCGTGAAGGAAATAGGTCGTTCAGGTGCGGAATTTCTTCCCCTAGTAAGAAATCGGGTAACTGGAAGCTGCCCTTCTTGATTTGTGCAATCACCTCGATCATTTGTCCAAACGTCGCGAATATGGATGTGGGGGAATCACGGACGATGGATGCCAAAATATTGCGTGCTTCATCAATATTGCGCACAGCGATACATTCTGCCAGGAGAAACTGAAATCCCGCAATGTCGGGCCACTGTTGGATGCATCGACGCAGCTCCCGCTCGGCTTGCTGTATTTCTCGTTTTTCAAAAATGAGTCTCCATAGCTTGCCAAATTCCTTGCCAGCCTTGTCTCCCAACTCAGGGTGCATTTGCCAGACGTGGCTCTTGGCACTGATTGCGTAGGGGTAATCGTCGAAATAGGCGTTGTTCCAATTCATGCTTCAAAATTGGCGGAGTACTGCCTGACAATGAATTTGAATTTTCCACAGTTTGTGAATTTTAAGACGTGGTTTGGCCGCAACGATGGGTTCTTTCATCGTGCTTGCCTGCCGTGACTGTTGGGGGTGCCACGCCGTCTTGCGGGAGGCAACTTGTTGGTTGGGCCACTCCTGACGATGTCGGGATGGGGCGGGCCAACGAACAGGCGGTTTCCACTGCTAGCTGAATGTGGCTTCGCTGAATCCGTTGCGCGTGCCCCCAACCCTTTGATCGCATGGGACTGAAATCTTTGTAGCATCAGCGGTATTGTGCCGATGGACGCTTTCAGATTCGCCTGAGGCTAATGCCTGACCCGCAGAAGGCGGGGGTCGATTGTCCTGCGGCCCCCGCCTTGCTGCGGGACAGGCGGATGCCAGGCGCCTTGCCCGCGACCAATTATTCCCTTTGCAACTGCATTTACACCCCACAAAGTGCGCATAGATTCCAGCGGCTCGCAGGTGAATTTATGACCGCAGATGCCCCTGCACTTGTGGCGTATCTTGGAAAATGCGGGGAAGGTTTATGAAAAAGGTGGATTCCTTGCATCCATAGGGCATTCAGAGAGTGACTATGGATCAATTGAACGTGACGACATCTGAGCATGGATTTGCTTTGGATGGTGATACAGTTTTGCAATTTCGTGTGCGGATGAGCAGCGACGATGCAAGGCTCAAGGCAAGGTTTGAGGCCGAGGGGCTACGGTGGATGCCCGATTTGGGCTGCTATCTATTGGATGCTGCCCCAAGTGATGCAGCAATGGCGATCGCATCGATCGACACGATTGCCGCGCGACTTGCAAGTATGTATGGAGGCTTGTTGCTTGAAGGACAGCACCTTGGTGAAGTCGCTGATCGGGTGGCGGATGTCTGTGCTGGCATTGAAGCGGCAGCATTGCCAATCTTGACCTTGGATGCGACGCAGACGCGGCTATTGCAACGCTTCGAAGCTTGTGTGGCGCAACACAAATACAGCCCCAAGACGCTCCGCAATTATAAAAATGCCTTTCGCTGCTTTTTGCTGGCGATCAGTCCGCAGTTGCCGCTGGAACTGAACAAGCAGGCGGTCGAGGCTTGGCTGGCGCAGGAGACGAGTGCGCGCAAACGCTCCACCGCTTTGCAAAATACCCTCATCAATGCGCTCAAATTTTATTATGTCGCCGTCGAGGGCCGACCATCTGGTGGTTACGTCTTTGCGCGTCCCAAAAGCAGCGTCTCTGCACCCATGACGCTGAGCAAAGCGGAGGTACAGGCCCTGCTGGCCCACACTGCCAATCTCAAGCACCGCTGCCTGCTGTTGCTGGCATACGGCACTGGCTTGCGACTCAAGGAGTTGCTCGGGCTGCGGCGTAGCGACGTGCATTTTGAATGTATGACGATCACGATCGCTGCCCCCTCTGGCAAAAAAAATCGGGAGGTGCCGCTTTCTCCCAAGTTGGTCGAGGGCATGCGCGCGTATTTGTTGGAATGCAATCCACAGCGATGGCTGTTTGAAGGGGAGCGTTTTGGTGAACCCTATAGTGAACGCAGTGCACAGATGGTGGTGAAACATGCAGCAGACCGTGCTGGCTTGCAACGCGCGATCTCGATGAATATGCTGCGCAATAGTTTTGCAACGCATCAGCTAGAGGCAGGCATCGCCGTCGAGGCAGTGCAAGACCTCATGGGGCATGACAGCATACGCACCACAGGGCGCTACGCGCACATAGCCCGCAGGAGAATGCCTTCTTCGCCTGCTGATAGCCTTGAGTTTTGAGGGGACGCGTTTGCGAGGCCTGCTACAAAAGAAAAGATGCCTATCGGGACATTGACCAGTAAGCTAAATTGTGTGTCATTTCGACCGGAGTCATGGCTTAGTTGCAAGGCTCCAAAGGAGCCGCAGCAAATAAGCCATGACGCAGCGGAGAAATCTAGCGCCTCACGATACACCTGATGCTTGACCATACCCCTGATGAGCAATTGCTGACCATCGCTGCTAATCCGCATTGTGGTCATGCAGGAGGTGCTACTAAAGGGGCTAGATTTCTCCGCTGCGTGGTCTCGTCGCTTCGCTCCCTCGACCACTTCGGTCGAAATGACAAGCTTTTTTGGATCTACTGTTAATGAAACGGATACTCATATAAAAGAAAACCACTTTGCCGTATTCAGGGAATCTTG
>JANORP010000347.1:0-18096 GCA_031415375.1 Bacteroidota bacterium
CGGCAATAGCAAGCAGGTCATCGACGGCCCCTCAGCAGATGAATGGTTCAACTCACTCGAGTTTTTTGAATCCGTCGCCATTTCGCAGCAACCGCGAGCCACGCATACCGATCGGCGCAATGCATTCTCCATCGCAATCCCAGCCGATTTTGACTATGAGAGCCGCCAGATCAAAGGCTTTCCGACGGGGGAATTTGACCCGCTCTACAACAAATATGAAATCGAAGATATCAAGCACGGCCAAGTCTTGCGCATCCTCTGCGAAGACTTTGAAGACGACAAGTCTGCTGGCACATTGGAGGACTTAATGCCCGGCTGCATCCGCTTCATGACCGGCAATGACCTTGAGCCCGTCGGCGACTTCAAGCCTTTGTTGCGCGACGACATCGATGGCCTCACAGGCATCTATGAAGGCGAATACTTGCGCTACCGCCTAGATTGCTACCTGCGCTACAACCGCCTGTACATGGTCGCCATCGGCATGAAAAAAGACGATCCAGATACCCTGGCCATGGACTCCATCTTCCAGTCCTTTCATTTTCTACCAGATCGGCCAGTCGAACTCGGCTACCGACTCGTCGTGGACAGCGTCTTCCAAGCCCTGCTCCCAGGCAAACCCACCGACTGGTCTGTCGATTACCTTCCTCAGGAATATGAAGGTCGATTTGACAGTGTGCACGTCTATTTCTACCGCGATCCGGCAACCTCATTGAATGCCTGGATCGAATATGCCCACGTCTGGGACTACTTTGCAGGTAGCAATACCGAGCTGTATGGAGCTATCGAGGCGGCTGACAAAGAAAAGCCCAAGGACGATTTCTTATTCTTGTGGAAGGCCAGCCCAAATGAAGAAATGGACACAACATCCTTGAATGCCACCATCGGCGGCTCCGAACAGAACGCACACTACACGCGCAAAACGCACTATACCGCCATTACCCGCATCATCCCTGCCGGCAATGATGTCTTGGTCGCTCACCTGCAGCTGCCCATGGACAGCGCCGGGCGAGCTGCCCTGCAGCAATTTGACAGCTATTTCAAATCCTTGGCGCCCCCACTCGCCAGCAAAGAACGGCAACCCAAACTCGCCCATATTTTTACAGACATGGACGCGTCCGACAGCAGCAGTACACATGCTGCCCTGGCTGCACTTGAGCACTACCGTTTGAAGCGCTCCGAATTTCCGGCGGCCATTGAGCGGTTCCTCGCCATGCGTGACAACGACGCCTTTGGGCCAGATGAACTCTTGCTCGACATGATCTTGAAAGCCAATGACAGGGCCATCTTGCCACAATTGCAGGCCCTCTACACAGGTTTGCCACAAGACGCACCCCAAAGAATAGACATCTTGCTCTCCCTGATGCTACGTGATTGGCCTGGGGCAAATGATTGGGCCATCGCGCAGCTCAAAGCCGATCCCAGCAGCCTCGACCATGCAGGCATGTTTTTCAGTTGGACCACCTATCTCGGCGCAGATACGACAGGCGAGCGCTTGGGCGACATCGATTTCTTGTTGGACCTACCTGCTTATGCTATCGGGCTTGCAAGCGATGCGAGCTCGACTGCCTACGACGCAGGATTTGACTACAGCGCCTACCACGACAAGTTTATCGCCATTCTGGATGCCGCCATAGCAGGCCGCATACCCAGCGATGAGAACACGATGCTTGACCTCAACTGTTACCAGTTGCTCAATTACCTCTCCAGCCGCGCGGCAATCGGTTGGCAGCAGCTCGCCCACCAGACCATTCAATTCTCAGACGGTTATCTGCCCGGCTCAGCCATGCAGATGCTGGCCCTGTCTGATGAATTGCCTCCCCAAAAGGAGATCAAACACGTCCTCAGCATTCGGGAGAGCCGCGACTACGCCTTCCAATACCTGCTAGAAAATGGGCATGCCGACGCCTTGCATGGCAAATACCGCAAGCCAGAATTCGTCGCAGCAGTTGCACTCGACCTTGCATTGGAGGAGTATCCTCCCCAAGTCGAACTCGTGGAAAAGCGCAAGATTTATTTTGAAGGCCGCGACCAATGGCTTTTCATCTACCGATTTGCCTCAGAGGGCGACCGCGATTGGACGCTTGGATTTAGTGGCCCTGTTCCCCTCAAAGGCTTGCCTTCTGAAGCCTACCTTTCTTTGAGCGGAAGCGACTACGACGTCTATTCCCCGATCACCTACAAAAAGAAAACCAAGGCATGGATCAAACAGGCGGTTGGGGAATGAACGCAAGGCCGCTGAATCCAAGGAAATGAAATATGCTTATCGGGATGATGGCCAGCAAGCCAAATTTCTTGTCACTTCGACCCGGGTATCATTATGGTACAGATAATCAATTGGTTGCAAAATTTGAGTCCGAGGCCTCTGGCCGAAGGACCAATGACCATTTGCCTCCGGCAATCGAAGCCTATTCTCGTTTGCCGGAGGCAAATGGTCGATCGTCCTTCGGCCAGAGGCCTCGGACTCGTTGGAGGCCTTGGACTCCATCACCTGACAAGAGGTTTTGTCATTCGATCAAAAGGTCCCGCAGCAGCAGCAGCGCGATGGTCACTCGAGATGACGAGCATTGAACCCATACCTGTCAAGTTACAGATAGGCATAAAATGAACCGCCCCATGTCCACAAGCGCATTGTTGGGAAGCATATTGGCCCTCCTAGTCTCGCTACTGAGCCTCAATGCCCGCGCGCAGACGCCAAACCATGGCCTTTGGGACAACTTGCTACAGCGCCACGTCACCGACGAGGGACACGTAGATTATGCCGGGTTTTGCAGGGACTCGGCAGCCTTGGATGCCTATTTGCACAGCTTGGAGCAATGCAAACCAGCAACATCGGGCTGGACCGACGATGCGCGCAAAGCCTTCTGGATCAATGCCTACAACGCCTTTACAGTGCGACTGGTGATGCGTTATTATCCATTGGCCAGCATCAAGGACATCGGCGGCAATGTCCAGCTGCCTTTTGTAAACACAGCTTGGGACATCCACTTTATCGCGATTGAGGACGAGTTGCTCGACCTCAACAATGTCGAGCATCGCAAATTGCGGGCAGCATTTGGTGACCCACGTATTCACTTTGCGATTGTGTGTGCCTCCACGAGCTGCCCAAGCCTGCGCAACCATGCCTACCTGCCCGACGACCTGGACGGGCAGCTCGATCAAGCCACCCACGATTTCCTCCAAGATCCGACCCGCAATCAAGTAGCGGGCAAGTCGCCCCGGCTCTCCAAGATTTTTGAATGGTACAGAAGCGACTTCACCCAAGGCCAGACCTTGATCGCCTTCGTCAATCGCTACATCGCCCAGCCGATCGCACCACGCACCAAGCTCAAATTTCTTCCTTATGATTGGTCGCTCAATCGGCAGCCCTGATCGATCAGTGCGAACCTCACACTTGAGGAATCCTCAAATTCGGATCCCACAGCACTTTTTTAGTTATCGGTTCCACATTCCGACCTCCGTCCCAGAGCAGCGATTGAAGTTTTTTTTTCAGCCGATCGAGTGCACTTGCCAATCAAGAATGCCCTAGCGCCCATCATCAGCCCAATTGCCCATTTCCAAAATCCATCATTTCCAATTCATTGCGCCGATCTTTCGTTTGTCCATTGTTCATTATTTATAGTTTCCCTACCTTTGCGCCGCAATTTCAAAATGATTGAAAGTCAATATGGTGAATTCACTGGATTACAAAGTCAAAGATATTTCGCTGGCTGAATGGGGCCGCAAAGAAATGCGTCTCGCTGAAGCCGAGATGCCTGGCCTCATGTCCATCCGCGAAGAATACCGCGACTCCCAGCCCCTCAAAGGCGCTAGGATCGCAGGTTGCTTGCACATGACCATCCAAACAGCAGTTTTGATCGAGACCCTCACGGCGCTCGGAGCTGAAGTGCGCTGGTCGTCCTGCAACATCTTCTCGACCCAAGACCATGCAGCAGCTGCAGTCGCAGCAGCTGGCGTGCCCGTCTTTGCATGGAAAGGCGAGACCCTCGCCGAGGCAGACTGGTGCATCGAGCAAACTCTCTGGTTTGGTCCTGATCGTCAGCCCCTCAACATGATCCTCGACGACGGTGGCGACCTTACCAATATGGTACTCGACCAGTTTCCTGAGATCGTCGCTGGCATCCGTGGCCTCTCTGAGGAAACCACAACTGGCGTGCATCGCCTCTACGAGCGCCAGAAAAAAGGCACCCTACCGATGCCTGCCATCAACGTCAATGACTCTGTCACCAAGTCCAAGTTTGACAACAAATACGGCTGCCGCGAGTCTCTCGTAGATGCCATCCGTCGTGCAACCGACGTGATGATGGCCGGTAAAGTCGCTGTTGTCGCTGGCTTTGGCGACGTAGGCAAAGGCTCTGCCGAATCGCTGCGTGGCGCTGGTGCCCGCGTGATCGTGACAGAGATCGACCCGATCTGTGCACTCCAAGCCGCCATGGAAGGCTTTGAAGTCAAGCCGATGGACAAGGCTGTCTCCGAAGGTGACATCATCGTCACTGCAACCGGCAACCTCAATGTCGTCGATGCACGCCACTTCAAACTGATGAAGGACAAGGCGATCGTCTGCAACATCGGCCACTTTGACAACGAGATCAACATGGCTTGGCTCAATGAAAACTATGGTCATACCAAAAACACCGTCAAGCCGCAAGTCGATCTCTTTACCATCGAAGGCAAAGACATCATCGTGCTCGCCGAAGGTCGCTTGGTGAACCTGGGCTGCGCCACAGGCCACCCTAGCTTTGTCATGAGCAACTCATTTTCCAACCAGACGCTCGCCCAAATCGAACTCTGGCTCAACAGCAGCAACTACGAAAACAAAGTCTATGTGCTCCCTAAGCACCTCGACGAGAAAGTTGCCCGCATGCACCTCTCCAAAATCAATGTCGAATTGGAAGTCTTGACACCAGAGCAAGCTGCCTATATCGACGTACCTGTAGAAGGTCCCTACAAGACCGACGCTTACCGCTATTGATCGACGTGTAAAGAAAACATAGCGTAGAAAGAGGCTGGATTCGTCCAGCCTCTTTTTTTGTGCATGCACCTGTGTGCCAGCCAATTTACAAACGCACTTGCCATCTTTTTGATTTTTGCATTTGAATCATTACATTCGTAATGAGAATTGGTGGCTAGTCTTCCTCAGAAGTCTGGCTGATGGTAAAATTGGTAAGTTTCTAAATAGGAAAATGATTGATGCATAGGGATAACCCTTGTGTGTCGAGATGAATTGTCGCTGGGCAATGATACGGTGTACATTACCTGCACGTTAGATGCGCTTGCACATGAACGTCTGGGCTTGACCACCATCGTTGTACCACAACAGGTTGCAAGCGTTTTGTATGCGTGTGAAGTGGCTACATATCTTTTTTTGCTTGGGATGGCTTGCAGCCACCTCACTAGGCCAAATCCTAATGGCTCAGAATTGGGATTGGGAGAATGGTACCCACGGCACGAGTGGAACCGAGAGCTTCGGCGTAGCCAATGACAACAATGGCAATGTTTTTGTCGTCGGTGGCTTTGAAGGCACTTGCGATTTTGGTAATAGCATTGTTTTGGCTTCACAAAGTGGTAGTCGCGACCTCTTTGTTGCCAAGTACGATCCCAATGGTGGAATCCTTTGGGCTTTCGGGGCTGGCAGTAGCAACGACGACTGCGCTGTAGGCATCGACATAGATGCTGCAGGTGCCATTTATGTGACTGGACATTATACAGATTCATTGCGTCTCGGCGGCACGTTGGGTCCTATCACCGTCATAGGCAGCGGCGGTAGGGAAGTTTTTGTCGCTAAATTGAACGCTCTCACAGGGCTTGCCGATTGGCTCAAGACCTCCACATCAGCCGACCAAGAGGTCGCCAATGCACTCACGGTGCTTGGCAACGAAGTCTATGTTACGGGCTCATTTGAAGGCACTTGCGCCTTCGGTAGTCAGATCGTCAATTCCATAGGCTTTTCAGATATTTTTGTGGCACGGCTCAATGCTTCATCAGGTGCATGCACGATGGCAGTCGCAGGCGGCTCCACCCAAGTCGATGTCGGCAATGCCATTTGCAACGATGGCACAGACCTGTATATCACAGGAAGTTTCGGCAATGCTTCATTTATATTTGGCAGCACAAACTTGCCCTCGTCTGGTCTTATGGATGGATTCGCCACAAAACTAAGTGCCAATGGGATGGCAATATGGTCGGCCTATATTGCTGGCCCTATGACCAATGAAACTGGCAATGCATTGACGACCAATGGGCAATTGCTCATTGTCGCAGGCAACACGAGTGGCCCAAGCAACTTGGCGTTCTCCGCAGCGGTGCCCATCACAGCGGCCTCATCAGCCCTAGCCGACAATTTCTGGTGTGCTGCATTTCGCACCACAGATGGACAAGCCCAGTGGGCTGTGAACGAGGGAGGGGCAGGCAATGACCATGCCCATGGCATCACGTCCTGCGGTCCAGGCAGCATCGCCATTACGGGCAGTTTTGAACAGACCATTACGCTTGGCACCACCATACTGTCAGCAACGGCCTCCAACGCGCTTTTGTATTATCTCGATTCCCCTTCAGGCATGGCCGTCAATGCATTGGCTGGTATCGGTACAGGAAACGCCTCGGCAAATGCGATCAGCTATGACGGTGGCTGCGGCCTGCATATCGCAGGAGGATTTGACCTTTCCTTCAGATTTGACAGCCTTGCGCAGCTCACGGCAACAGGAAGCCGTGAGGCATTTGTAGCCCACTACCTGCATGTGGGCGGCTACGCACCGCCCGTGCTAAACCCGCGTACAGACAGCATCTGCCAAGGCGATAGTACAACCTTGCAGCTCACAGGCGTCTTTGACAATGTCGAATGGTCTGCATCTATCGACAATGGCGCCACTTGGACAGTGCTGCCCATCGTCAATACAGCGATGATCACGGTCGCACCACTTGTGTCCACGACCTATCTCGCCACTTCTACCATCGCCTGTGACATCAATACGGATACCGCCTGGATCACAGTATTTCCAGCCCCAACTGTGTCGATTGTGGGGCTACCAGATACCGCCTGCAAGACGCTTCCCGCATTCATGTTTACGGTAACTCCTGCGATCCCTTTGGGAAGCATCGTTTATGCAAGTACTGGCTATGCAAACCTTGGCAACGGCAATCTACAGTTTGATCCATCGGCAGCTGGAGTTGGCGGTCCCTACGCGATCACCTACAGCTATACCGATACCATGGGTTGCACCGCTGCCGATACCGCACAAATCGCGGTCATAGGCCCGCTCACACTTACGATTTCAGGTTTGGACTCCCACTATTGTGCCAGCGACACCCTTATACGCACCATTGTTGGGAACAACACTCCTTTGGGCCTATTTTCTGCTGTAAACAGTGGTTTCTACGGCATGCAAAATGGGCAAGCACTCTTTCGCCCTTCCGCCGCGCCGATGGATACCTTGCTCTGGCTTACCTATAGCTTTTTCAACGGCTGCAACAACACTGCGACAGCCTCCACGATGGTACATGCTGGACCACAGCCACAGATCAGCGGTCTCGACTCCAGCTATTGTATTGGGACAGCTGCCGACACGCTCAGTGGCAATTATATCAGCGGCGGCACATTCTCTTCGGGACCTTGGATGAATGCTCTTTCGTCTTCCCTTGCCATCGTTTCCCCAGTCTTTTCGAGTTCCATCGATACAATATTGGTCGTTGCCTATACTGTCATCGATAGCTTTGGTTGCACGGCGACGCGGCGCGATAGCACGCATATCGTGCCACCTCCACAGGCACAAGCAGGTCTGGACGACAGCATCTGTGCTGGACTCAGCACACAGATCGGTGTCATGGCTGCGCCCGGCGTGAGCTTCTCATGGACCTCCAATCCTCCATTCCTTACCGCGAACACGCCTGACGTTACCCTGACCCCCCCGACGAGCATGCACTGCTTTCTTGCCGTCACCGAGTCCCATGGCTGCATCGGCTTAGATACAGCGTACATTACCGTGATCTCGCCACTGATCGCCGATGCCGGAGAGGACCTGCGCATCTGCCAGGGCGATAGCGTCCTCTTGGGTGGCGTCATTCCCAGCAATGCCACCTGCCTCTGGCAAAGTACCAACGGTTTCACCAGCACCATGCACCATCCCCTAGCCACACCGGGCATGCGTGATCAGTTTCAATTGATTCTCAGCGATTCCCTAGGATTTTGCAGGGCCATTGATAGCGTCGTGATCGACGTCGCGATTCCGATCGGGTTAGTAGAAGCTGGCCCTGATCAATATCTGACGAGTACAGTCGGCACCTTGTCGGCAATGCCACCTCCCGTAGGGCAAGGCACATGGACCTGTACCACCACTGCGCTTGTGATGAGCGATCAACATGATCCATCTGCCACGATCGCTGGATTGACCGCTGGAAGTTGGGTCATGTATTGGGAAGTCGTCAATTCCCCATGCCCATCAGCCAAGGATAGCATGCACATCACAGTGGAGACACTGTTTTACCCCACGGGTTTTTCACCAAACGCCGATGGTGTTAATGATCTTTTGGTGTTCAAGGGCTTGGAATATGCCCCCGATAACCGTCTGCAGGTCTTCAACCGCTGGGGCAATCTCGTTTTTAGTCAAGAGGCCTATGACAATACCTGGGATGGCAACCACCAAGGCCAAGCCTTGGTCGATGACACGTACTATTACATTCTGGAGATTGAAGGCAATGCCGCCGTCAACAGTTTTTTGGTGCTCAAACGTTGATGCACCAAAGCTTGGGAATATTCACTCAAAAAATGCCACCTTCTATGCACCGATTTTTTGTTTCCTGGCACCGCGCCCGCCGAAGGAGGAAGCCACAAATTCGGTGAAGAGCCAAAAAGATCAGCATAACGGTGGAACATATTGGAGTTTCATTCCTGAGATGCGACTTGCTATTTGTACCAATATTTGAATTCCCCAGTGAGAAGTGCGATGTTAGTGCCATGAAATGCAGCACGATGCGCTTTTGGGCATACAGCATGTTGGCGATGTTGTTGCCAAGCATGGTATTTGGACAACAAAACAAGGCCTGTTTCCCCGTTTGGCAAGGGTTTTCACAGACCTGGGGCTACAATCACCGCATCAACCGCCTCGGGGATTGGGTTGAGAATGTGAGTGAAGGCGACAGTTGCAAGCTCCTCTCCAGCCATGCTGCAGCAAGCGGTAGCGGTGCAGACCGTGCAGACTTCACGCAATATTATGCCGCCATTCAATCAGACTTGTTGCAGACACAATCTGGGATCGCGACATTCAACTTGAGCGGCAAGGAAGGCGATTACATTGCCGAGGTCCAGACGGCCGACGTGAGTTTTTTGGAAGCCAACGAACTGGGTACGCACTATGAGGTGCTGCTCAATGGGTTTGATTTATGCACCGCCAACGGTGCCAAAGCCGACAAGATCCAAGCCCTTGACATCGCCATCGATAGTGTGTGGCGAGACCTGCCTGCGCGCAAGGTACATTTCAGGATGCGCGTCGCACTCCAATTTGCGTGCTCCTCGGCAGAATGCGAGTCGCTGAACCAGATTGTGGACTACCGATTGAAATTGTATTGGCTTGCATTGGGTGGTCAGGGATTTGTGAGTGATCGCTCGACCTTTGGCAGTGGTCGCGCCTGGGAGAAACAAGATACTGCACCTACCCCGCCGATGGCACGCGTGGCCTTGCTGGGCGAGGCGCGCTTTCCCAAAGCCACCACAGGGATCACAGGCTTGCACATACAGCTCGACGACGAGCACCACATGCTCACCTGGGAAAGCCGCCTGCAAGCCGCGCAATATGACAAGGGCCTCCTCATGGTGTATCTGCGCATGGCTTTTGTACAGAACCACCCTAGCATGTATGCCGCCTTCAAGACGCGGTATGGCGGCCATCCAAGGCCACCTGCCCATTGGGCCGTCAAGCGCAAGCCAGGTAGTCTAGCCTGGGAAATGGACGTCGCCCTCTTGCAATTTGAAGACGCTGAGATCACCCCGCATTCCCGCAACGGCAGCGTAGATTGGAAGACCAAACATGGGGAGCAAGTGGACGCAGCAAGTGAGGCTGCAGAGAATGTCGTGGAGATCGTGAGATAACCACACCACGAGAGCCGCTCATCTTCCCGCAAACAAGCGGCTGATCGCTTGGGCCTTGAGAAGTGTCTCGGCATACTCCGCTGCGGGGTCTGAATCCCAAGTGATTGCGCCCCCCACGTGATAGCTCAGTTGTTTGGTCGTGCTGTCATAGGCCAGTGAACGAATCACGACATTCAAATCAAAGTCGCCGCTAGGTGCGATATAACCAAGTGCGCCTGCATAGATGCCCCGCGCGCTGCGCTCATACTGCGCGATGAGCTCACATGTGCGCACTTTGGGCGCACCCGTCATGCTGCCAGGTGGGAATGCATTGCGTATCGCTTGTATCGGGTGCAGGTCTTTGCGCTTCTGGCCTTGGATGGTTGAGACCAAATGGTGGACTTGCGGAAAATGCTGGATTTCAAATAGATGCGGGACGGTGACCGATCCGACCTCGCAGCTACGGTTCAAGTCATTGCGGCTCAGATCCACGATCATCACATTCTCGGCTTGCTCCTTTTCTGATTGGCGGAGCTGGACCGCTAGGGCTGCGTCTTGCACACGATCGACGCTGCGTGGAGCGGTCCCTTTGATCGGCTGTGTGAGTAGGCGGTCACCTTGGAGTTGAAGAAAGCGCTCAGGCGAGGCACACATCAACTGCAAGTGGCCCCACTTGGCAAATCCAGCAAACGGCACGGGCGAAGCGGCGACCAAATCTTCCCAAAGTGCTGCTGACGAGGGCAAGTGTACATGCGCCTTGAAGTTTTGGCTCAGGTTGATTTCGTAGCAATCACCTGCTTGGATGTGGCTGCGCAATTGCATGATGGTCGCACAATATTCTGCCTCGGTAAAGTTGCTTTCAAAGCCAGAAAATGCCACGACCTCGCTAGGCGCAATATCTTGTGCTTGGATTTCCGCCAACAATGCTTCCGAAAATCCCGTCTCGAAGACCAACCTATCGCTGCCCCTCGATTTGGAAACGACCACATCAGCTTCAAAAAATCCCATTTTAGGAAATGCGACCACTGTAGGCAATGCATTGTGCAATTTGGGCTCGATATCTTCCTTCAAATCATAGCCCAAATAACCAAATCGCCAAGCAAAGGCATACTCTTCCACACGCGCCTCCAACTCCTCCAAACGATTGCAAATCAATGCATTCTCCCTCAATGAAACGCCCAGTATAAAATCGTAGCGCCCATAGCGATCCATTGTGGTATCGCAGGTATCCAAAAATACGGCATAGGGTTGAAGGGCCGCCCAGTGCAACAATTTACGCTTCAACAGCGCCCCCGAAAAAGGGATTTCGACTTGCCGCACAGGCTTAAATATGGGACAGATCCAAGGTCTGATCGCGGTCGGGGCCAAGGGACAAATAGGTGATCGGCACCTTCAGCTCGGCCAATAGATAATCCATGTAATTGCGCAACTGTATCGGAAGCTCTTCAAATTGCGTGATGGTGCCGAGATCGGACTTCCAAGCCTCAAAGCTGCGGTATTGCGGATCGATGTCTATTTCAAGGTCATAGGGCAAATCGCCTGTGACCTCACCGTCGATCTTGTAGTGCTCGGCCACTTTCACTTCGTCGAGGACTGTCAAGACATCGGCCTTTGTCATGATGAGATCGGTGACACCATTGATGCGCACAGCAAACTTCAATGCGACCAAATCGAGCCATCCACAGCGGCGTGGGCGACCTGTCGTCGCACCAAATTCGCGGCCAGCAGCGCGCATGGCCTCGCCTGTGGCGTCATTGAGTTCCGTTGGAAACGGCCCACTGCCCACACGCGTGCAATAGGCTTTGAAGATGCCATAAACACGCCCGATTTGCTTGGGCGAGATGCCCAGCCCCGTGCAAGCACCAGCCGAGATGGTATTGGAGCTTGTGACAAAGGGATAGGAGCCAAAATCGATGTCGAGCATCGTGCCTTGGGCGCCCTCTGCGAGGATGCGCTTGTCGGCGTCGATGGCCTTTTGGATATAGACTTCTGAGTCGGTGAGGCGGATGTTGGAAAGGAAGGCGATCGCGTCAAAAAAGGCGACCTCCTGCTCTGAAAAGTCTGCAACGGGTCCGTAACCAGCAAGTTGCTGGACATGGCGCGCAACTGCGGCGTCATATTTTTCACGGAAACGTGGCGTTGCGATATCACCGATGCGTATGCCTTCACGGCCGATTTTGTCTCGGTAGGTAGGGCCGATTCCTTTAAGGGTGGAGCCGATTTTTTTGTCTCCATAGGCCGATTCACTCGCAGCGTCGAGGAGCTTATGGGTCGGCAAAATCAGGTTGGCGCGACGGGCGATGAGTAGCCGTTCGGCGACGGGAACGCCGGCTGCATTGAGGCCTTCGATCTCGCGGCGCAAGATGATGGGATCGATCACGACCCCATTGCCGATCAGGTTTTCGGTGTCTTTGTGGAAAATTCCTGAGGGAATCAGGTGCAAGACAAACTTTTTCCCATCAAAAATGATGGTGTGGCCAGCATTCGGGCCACCTTGGAAGCGTGCCACGACATCGTACTGCGGAGCCAAAACATCGACAATCTTGCCCTTGCCTTCATCTCCCCACTGCAAACCTAAGAGTACATCTACCATTCCAGTCTTTTTTCTTTGGCTGCGAAATTAGGTGTTGGGACGGGATGATGTGGAGGGTTTTTTTCAACATGTGGGAGAAGGCAGTATTTTGAACGAAAAAAGGCAGTGCAGGGAATTGACTTTGAAGGTCTGCTGCAAGCTTTACAAGATACTAGGCCACTGGATCACCATGCAGGAAACACGCCGATGCACTTTTGTAGCACTGCGCGACGCAGACATCAAGCTTCCAATGCTGCCTCTACTGTTTCGTGGATAGAGAAGATTGCATTCAACTTGGTCATCATGAGCAACTTGCGAATACCTTCACTGGGATTTACCAAGAGTACCTCGCCGTCTTTTTTGCGGGCTTTGGTGAGCAGCGTGATGAAGACACCCAAGCCGCTAGAGTTGATATGCTTCAAATCTGAGAGGTCCATGACGAAGGTAAGGCAGCCATTTTCCAGTTGCTCGTTGAAAGCCTCGGTCAGCGGCATGCCGTCGGTCTCGCCGATGAGGCTGCCATGCAGTCTAAAAATGCCCGCAATGGACCCATGGGATTCAAATTCAAATTTCATTGTAGTGCTTTTGGATCATTTGGCTCACGCCTGTTTTCACAATTTTCCTTGGTGCAATTGCCATACAAGACCAGCGAGTGGTGCTTGATGCGCTTGTCGAGCAGAGAACCAATCATGTTTTGGATTTCACCGACACGCGGGTCGCAAAACTCCAAAACTTCGCCACAATCCAAACAGATCAAGTGGTCGTGCTGCCTGAAGCCATAGCTTTTTTCATACACTGCCTGCCCAGTACCAAACTGATGGCGCTTGACCAAGTCGCATTCCATGAGCAAATCGAGGGTATTATAGACCGTCGCACGGCTCACGCGGTAGTTTTTATTCTTCATTTGGATGTAGAGTGACTCCACATCAAAATGATCGGTGCGGCCATAGATCTCCTCCAAAATCGCAAACCGCTCGGGCGTCTTGCGTTGCCCGCGCTTATCGAGATAAGCTGAGAATATTCCCTTGACCTCCTCGACCCGTGTCTTTGCCCTATCTAAAGCTGAAAGTGCCATTTTGTGCAATTGCAGGGCGAAGATACGGATAATTTTTGGTCATAGTGGAACCATAAAAGCTTCACCCTGATTGGAAAATCGGTCAACTCGACATGGTACCACTTGTCCTTCAGCCTCTCAGGCAAAGCCGACCAGTATTATTTGCCAAGCAGCTTGTTGGCGGCGCGGCTATTGCTGCCATTGGGGCAGAGCGTAAAATAGCGCTCAATCGCAGCCTTGTCTTGTGTATTCTTGTAAATGGCCTCACAAGCTTCCCAGATATTGTCGTCCATCATGCCGGCATTGCTGCCAAGGTCCCTGGCCTTCACGTAATAGTCAATGGCTTGCACATAATCTCCCAAAAAATAGTACCCGACTCCGACCTGGCTCAAATAGGTGTCTTTGCGCGCAGGAAACGCTGTCGCCAATTGCTGATACACGTCGATCGATTCCTGAAATTTGCGGCTGGTCATCAAGCTGGTCGCTTGACGCATCATTGCATTTTCATTGCTCGCAGGTACTGGATTTTGCGCTGCATATTGTTGGTTGACCTTGTTGGCGTCGTCCAAAGTCATTTTTTTCTTGCTGAAAAGGCTGTCTAGGAATCCCATGGATATAGATATGTTGTGTAATTGCGTCGCCAAAATAGGGAATTTGAAAGTAGTTCGCAATTTGAAATGCTCCCTAGCTTGCCCGATTGGCGGTCTTCCCTTAGATTTGACCATGCGCATGCTCAGACTTTTCGTTCAAATTGTTGTCTTGCTGATCGGCGGTCTGCGTGCGCAGACGATGATCGCGCTCAGCTTTGACGACCCGAGCACATTGCCATCCCCCAATGGCCCCTGGCAAGAGCGCAACCAAAAAATCTTGCAGACCCTGGCAAGGCACGAACTCAAGGCGGCCTTGTTTGTATGTGGCATGCGGGTAAATTCGCCAGCGGGTCAGGCACTGCTCAAAAGCTGGGACCAAGCAGGTCACGCGATCGCCAATCACAGCTACACCCACCCATTTTTCTCGGGGAGCAAGGAGTCAGCGCTCAATTTTGAACGGGAATTGTTGCGCACCGACAGCATGATCAGGGGCTATGCGCATTTCAAACCTTGGTTCCGATTTCCTTTTTTGAAGGAAGGCAAGACGGTCGAGCGCCGGGACTCCATGCGCGCACTCCTTGCGGTCCATGGTTATCGCAATGGGCACGTGTCCATTGATGCCAGCGATTGGTATGTCGATCAAATGTTGTGTGATTCTCTCAGGAAGAATCCGCAACTCAATCCCTTGCCTTACAAGGAATTTTATGTCGCGCATATCCTAGACCGCGCGCACGATTATGATTCCCTGGCCACTGCCATCGCGGGGCACAAAGTGCGCCTCGTGCTCTTGCTGCACCACAATCTTATCAATGCCTTGTTTTTGGACGATGTGATCCGCGCCCTGGCATCCAACGGCTGGGTTTTCATCGATCCAGAATATGCCTATCAGGATCCGATCTATCAGCTATCACCCGATGCCCTGCCTGCTGGCGAGAGCTTTTTCTGGTCGCTTGCAAAGGCCACAGGCCGCTATGAAAGCATCTTGCGCTACCCCGCAGAGGATGGCGACTATGAGCAAGCGGGATTGGAGCGCATGCTCAAGGGCGTGAAATAAGCATATCACGCCTCACACGCCAATGCTGGAAAATCTCCAGAGAGGATACTTGGCTATTTTTTGGTGCGTTTAGGTGGCCCAAACGACGGTTTTCCCGATCTAGGCGCGGCTTTTTTGCCTGCACTTGCGCTCGATTTGCCACGTGCTTTGGAATCGCCACGCGGCTTGCCGTCTGCGGGTTTGGAGCGGCCTTTGTGGTCACCGCCCTTGCCGTCATTGTATTTTTCTTTGGTCCTGAAGTCAGGCTTCGGCTTTCTTTCAGGAGGCAATGGCGCACCTTTTTTGACCGACTCTGGCTTCTCGTCTGCAAATTTACCTCTTGGTTTGGCAGCAGAGGCAGTTTTGCTTTCAACTGATTTCGACTTGGAGGTGCCGGCTTTGGAGGTGGTGCTCACCTTCTCCGAATCCGACTTGGCCTTGCTGCGAGAACCTGCTGGAGCTTTGGCAGTGCTTTTGGAGGTGGCGACAGCCTTCTCGCCCGGCTTGCCCTTGGCTCTTGGCGGGGCAATGGTCTCCTTCAGATCGGTCGCCGTGGCCTTTTTACTACGCGGCTTGCCCGTCACTTTAGCCGTCTTACCGTCCGTTTTTTTGTCGGGAGTGTCTGTCTTGGCCTCATGCCTAGCATCGCGGGCGACACGCTCTTTGATTTCTCTGCGGTCGCGCACGCCGATTTGGCTCTTGCGCAGCGCCTCGGCCTTGTGTTTCTGGTCGTCGAGGCTGAATTTGGTCACCTTGACCGATTTCCCTTTGAGTTTGAGGTCGTTGTCGCTCAACTCCAAAACCTCCAGGGCCCACTCTGGCAAGTCTGCCAGGGTATAGGCATCATAAATGGCAATTGTGCCGATCTTGTCGGCATCGACGCCTGTGGCATTCACCAAAAAGCCAACGATATCGCCCGAGCTGATCTTGTCGCGCTTGCCTTTGCTCAAGTGTACCTTTACGAGTTTGCCCTCGACATGCTGCACGTCTTCTTTCGCAAGTGGCTCGATGGCATAACTTCGGAGCGGCATTTTGAGTTGGCCGTGGAAGCTCTCGACCATGATTTCTTCTTTCTTGGAGGCGACGAGGTTGTAAACCGCACCCTTTTTGCCGGCACGACCTGTGCGTCCACAACGGTGCAGGTAGATTTCCAGCTCGTCGGGGAATGCATAATTGATCACCGCAGGCAACCCCACGACGTCCAAGCCCCTTGCCGCCAAGTCTGTTGCCACCAGATAATTGACCTGTTTGTTTTTGAAGCGCTTCATCACAGCGGTGCGCTCGACCTGGTCGAGGAGTCCATGGTAGGCCTCTGCTTTGAGCCCCATGCCCCTCAAGAAATTGGCGAGTGAATAGACCTCGTCACGGTTGGGGGTAAAAATGAGGGCTTGCCGCACTTTTTGGGTCAAAATGAGTGCTGCGAGGTAGCGTTGTTTTTGCCCCTGATCGACTACAATATAATGGAAGAAAATATTGCGCAATGCTTCCTCAGGACCGAGTCGCACGACCTGTAAAGGATAAAAACGCTCTCTGATGAGAGCCTCGACATCGGCATTGATGGTCGCAGAAAACAAGGCCACCTGCACCATATTGCGCAAATGGCTCACGAGGTTGTCGAGGATCTCTTGAAATCCAGATTCTAGGAGTTTATCGACTTCATCGATCACCAAAAACTTGATGTCACGCCAGAAGTGGTCGAGCTTGCCGACGCGCAAGACGTCTTTGAGACGCCCGGGCACAGCGACGAGGATATGAGGTGAAGACTTGATCTTCTTCTCGCTCTCGGCCAAACTCATGCCGCCATAGACGCTGGCTACCCTGAATTTCTCATTGGTCGTAAATGTGCGCAAGGCAGTCTCGACCTGCAAGGCGAGTTCACGACTAGGTACCAAGACGAGTACTTGGGTGCTGCGCTTGATGTAATCGATGCGTGACATGAGCGCCAAACCATAGGCAGCTGTCTTGCCAGTGCCTGTTGCGGCCTCCACGACCACGTTGCGCTTGCTGAGCATCAGTGGTATCACTTCCTCTTGCACCGCGGTAGGCTTCTTGAAACCAATCTTGTCCAGTGCCTCATTGACCCGGTCGGCCAATTGGTATTTTAGAAATCCATTCCTCATAATGCGGCAAAGTTAGTCATTTATGCGCGATTGAGTATCAAGGTCAGTGCATTGGCCTCTAGGGCTCACTCGGAACCCGTTCGTCGGCCTTTTCCAGAACAGTGATTGGACAGTGCTTTCATTGATCCCCATGCAAGCTGAACAGGCCCAGAGCCGTAATTTCAGACAGCGACCTTGTAAGCCAGTGGCCATAAGGCCGTCCAAAATCTGTCAAATTTTTAGCGCGCCGAGAGGCAATAGACTCCTTGCCTTTTCAGGAAATATTATTATATTCACGTCTTTGTATTTTCAGAACCACCATTTAAGAACTATTCGATGAGACTTAGATTACGCTATGTTTTTCTTGCTTTAGCCCTCCCTCTGACCTTCTTGCCGCTGCAACTGCGAGCGCAATGTACAGTCAATGTTTCGCCGACTGCCGACACGCTTTGCCTCGGAGGATCTACGACGCTCACTGCCTCGGTACCCGCAGCTGGCAATCTACTGACCACGATGAATGCGGGTAACAACCACCGTGGCAACATGTTTGACCTCACTGCGATCAATACCGTGACGATCACCTCCTTTGACGGCAGCCCGATGGCGACCACAGGCATTGCCATTTATTATCGGTCAGGCACCCACGTGGGCTTTGAAACCAATTCGGCTGGGTGGACGCTGGCTGGCACCG
>JANORP010000348.1:0-4301 GCA_031415375.1 Bacteroidota bacterium
GATATTTGCAGAAGTTTCATTGTTGGGGATCCACTGATAGGCATACCATGCCGAATCGAGGGCGGTGAGCGCCACCGATGATCCTGGGCAGACCGAGGTAGGGCCCGTGACCGTGATGACTGGCACTGGCAAGGGGTGCAAGGTCACGAAGACTGTATCTGAATCCACGCAGGCAAAAGAGTCTGAGACCGACAGCCAATAACTGCCCGTCGTATCGACATGGAGCGATGTAAGTATGCTGCCATCATTCCACAAATAGGTCTGGAAAATGGTTTGGGCCTGTATCGTGTAGCCCGTGTCGCTGCACACCGAGATGTCGGGGCCAAGATCCAGTGAAGGGGTGTTGTAGGCCACAGCAATTGTGTCTGAACTGATGACTTGGCAGGCGACTCCAAAGTCTGCCACGCAATGATAGGAGCCGTCTAGCCTCGCCTGAATGGTCGTGTCGGTCGCACCAGGCACCAACGCACCATTGCGAAACCACTGATAGGACAGCGCATTGAGCTTGGGAACGGTCAAGGGCAAGGAATCGTTGAAGCACATGGAGGTGCCACTCGGCGTGAGGGCACCAAATGGTTGCATGCGGTCAAATTCAGCCCAGGAGGAATTGCTTTGCGGATCGCTGAAGGCGCTGCGTCGGAACCATACCTTCATAGAAGGTACAAGGCCACAAGAATCGGTTTTGAGGGCACCAAAAACGCCGTTGTCGCCGATCCTAGAAACGGCATCACCACAGCTGCCTGGGCAGGGAATCACGGGCGTGCAATAATTCATGAAACTACCGCCGGTGTTGGTAAACCAACCTGGATGCCCGCCAGACGAGGCAACCATGGCTGCATCAAAATTGTGAAAGCCAGTTGTAGAAGGCACGTTGAAAAAAGGTGAAGTGCCAGTCACCATATTGGTATCGTTGGTGACCTTGAACTTGATGCGCATCGTGTCAGCAGAGTAGAGCCTGAAACGTACGGTGCGCGCATTGAAGGGGAAGGTGAGCTCCTGGGTGGCATAGGTGCGTCCTGGCCTGGCGGTATCGGTGCCCATGCTATCGTTCCCAATCGCGAAATGCACCAAGTCAATGTTGGACTGAATCGTGGTCGCAGCGGGGTTGCCATAGTACATTTGGATCCAAGTAGTATCAAAGGAGGCCAATTGAGGCACACGCGTCCAAATAAAGGTTGTCGGTGTGTTGAGGCCGCTTTGAATCCAATAAGGCAGCTGTGTGCAGCAATCACCAGAAGTGAACCGAATGTCAGAACCATCGGCATTCATTTTACCAGCAGCAATGAGCGCTTGGGTATTCACAGAAACCCTCACTTGCCAATCGTTCAAAAGGCCAAATCCAGAATTTCTGATGGAAATCGCACGCGTATAGCGCCAATTGTCCAAGCAGGTGTTTTGCCCTGACACTTGATCGGCTCCTATAAGGAGCAAGCTCAGGAACAAGCATTGCAGTAAAATTCTCTTCATCACTCAAATTTCCTAGTGTGGATGGGCTAGCCCGTCGGGCCAAACCGCTAGAATACATACGTTGTCCAACCTACGGTGCAAGCTAGGCAAAATCCCGCGTGCATCCAATTGCACAACGTCGCCCAAACGCGAGATGCGCCGCCATGGGAGGACAAATTGAATTCAACAAACTACCTAAACCATTAATTCTGCTACAAATGTAGAAATTGGGGCAGCGCCAATCAAATAATTCTTGGGAATGCTGGAAGGCTTTCACCAACTATCAATTGCTCCGACAAGTTGTAGGGGACCCCAAAATCTACCGCGCGCGTGCAACAGGACACCCACAACGGCGCGCGCTTACACTGTAACTGGAGGTGAAGGAAGGGCTTGCCGCGTCATTTTTTTCAGGTACCAAATCTTCAAGCAACCCATATTATCCACATTGCCAGCCAAGTGTATCAAAAAAAGTTCAATCTCTACCATGTGTCCCTCAAAAGGGCGGTTACTTCCCGATTGCTCATGTGAAACGCCGTGTTATCTTTGGGCCTGCACCTATCCCAATACCGATGTTATTCCCCTACCAAAGTCCCGACAAGGGCAAATATAAAAAGGTCGAGCGGCAATCGATTTTTCTCACGATGCGCGACGGTGTCGATTTGGCAGTCGATGTATGGCTTCCGAAAGGGCTGCCGCAAGGCACCCAATTGCCCTGCCTCCTGCACCAAACACGGTATTGGCGCGGTGCAGAATTGCGGTGGCCATTTTCTATGCTGAGCGACGGCTTGCTGGGCCATGAAGGCAAGATGGTACGCGAACTCGTGTTGAGCGGCTTCGCCTTTGTGAATGTCGATTGCCGGGGTTCGGGAGCATCCTTTGGCAGCCGCATCCATCCCTGGTCGCCCGATGAGGTGCGCGACGGCTACGAGGTCGCCGACTGGATCACGCGCCAAGGCTGGAACGATGGCGGTATCGGCGTGATCGGCATCTCTTATACAGGTACGACCGCAGAATTTGCCCGCAGCCTATCACACCCCGCTATCAAGGCTTGCATGCCCCTCTTTTCCTTGTATGATATTTTTGACGACATCGCCTTGCCGGGCGGCATCCCCCACGACGGCTTTGTGGTCGAGTGGGGCCGCGCCAATGCAACCCTTGACCGCAATGAAATCCCCATCAAGGATCCCCTGATCAAACTCCTCGTGAAGGGCGTCTCACCTGTGGGCAAGGGAAAGGCGGCGCAGGCGAGGCTAGCAGCAGCGATCACCGAGCACCGCGACAACATCGGCGTGCACGAGACCTCAAGCGACATCGAATACCGCGACCAAGAGCCCAAAAATAAAATCGTGCGCAGCATGGACGATTTCAGTCCACATCAGCATCAAGCAGCAGGCGACCTGTCCAACATTCCGATGCTGAGCCTGAGCGGTTGGCGCGACGGTGCCTACCCGCATGCGTCGATCCGCAGATACCTCAACACGACAAGTGCCGTGAATCGCCTGATCCTAGGCCCCTGGGATCACGGCGGCAAAAACCATATTTCCCCAGGGAAGGAGCACAAGCTCGACCTGCATATCGCGGGTGAGGCGATCAAATTCTTCGACCACTACCTCAAAGGCTACGCAACGGGGATTGATCAGCAGCCCCCCGTGCAGTATTACACGATGCAAGCCGAGCATTGGGTCGGCAGCACGACCTGGCCACCCCTCGGTACCCAAGCCCAAGCCTACTACCTCTGCGAGGAGGGCCTATTGTCGCCTGCCGCACCTATGCACGCCGGATCGCAAGCGCTGGTGCATGACGCTACGCAGGGCACGGGCCACTACACTCGCTGGCGGGGCGTGCGCATGACACTCGGCACGGGCAAACTCTACCCTGACCGCAAACTGCGTGACCAAGGCTTGGCCTGCTGGGACTCCGCGCCGCTGGCCCAATCCGTAGAGGTGACCGGCCATGCAGAGGTGAGCCTATTCATCCGCACCGTGGAACCCGACGGTACCTTTTTTGTCTATCTCGAAGACATCACCCCTGGCGGCGAAGTCTGGTATGTGACCGAGGGCGAGCTGCGGGCCCTGCACCGCAAAGTCTCGGAGGAGACGCCCCCCTATCGTGATGCCATCGCCTACCACAGTTACCTGCGCAAAGACGCCTCTCCCCTCCCCCGTTTTGAGACCGTCGAGCTGCGCTTCGACCTCTTGCCCGTATCCTATTTGTTCAAAAAAGGTCACCGCATCCGCATCGCGATCGCCACCGGAGACCGCGACAACTTCCGTGAAATCTGCAGGCCCGGCGCGGAGTATGAACTGATGCTAGGCGAGACGAGAGTGATGCTGCCTGTTGTCTGAGTTTGTGGGGAGAGCGGAGTTGATGGCGGGTGCATTGCAGTAGTGCTGCGGGGGGTATCGCCCTAAAATAGCTTGAAGGCGCAAAATTTCGCATTTTATGATAAGTCTCGACGCGTAGGGATTGGATTGATCGAGAAATGATTTGAGTGTGTAACAATCTAGAGGAGACCAACAAAAATCGCTGAGTCCGAGGCCTCTGGCCGAAGGACGATCGACCGTTTGCCTCCGGCCTAAAACGCTCAAAATCGGCGATTTCGGTTGATTCCGCCGGAGGCAAATGATCTATGCCCTGCGGCAGGATGCCGCGGACTCCCCCAATTTGTTACACACTCAAATGATTTCGTTAGGCATTGGTGGATGTCGCATCATCAGGCATCGATGGCCACCAGCCCAACAGAACATCAACAATCCCGACCCTCAAGCGCCCATGCCCCCATCACCCGGGTGTGAGCCGCACAAATTGGTAACCCTCACTGATCACAAATTTTACGAGGACCACGATGGCGCCAC
>JANORP010000349.1:0-10550 GCA_031415375.1 Bacteroidota bacterium
CTGACGTTCGATGTCACGCTCATTCGCAATATCTTTTGCTTGCACAAAATCAAAAATGAAGGGATCCTTCAACATATACTGCGCCATGTCGGTCTGAGGTGATGGCAGTGTCGTCCTGAAATTGGTGATTTTGGGGGAGGAAACTTGGCGTTCAAATAGTTTCGATTCGATTTGAAAGGCCAGCGTGGTGCGGCTCACGCCATTTTCAACAGCATTGAGCATATACCAAAATCGTTTGCCCAGCTTGGGGACCTTTTCCAACAAAAGTAAATGGTGAGACCAGCTCAATAAGCTTGGAATCGCTCCCAGGAAAAACTCAGTGTCGGCATTTGGATCTCGATGCAGGATTAGCCCAGTGTGGCTCTTCGGCAACTTGTCGATCTTAGTGACGATTTGCTTGACCTTGGAAACATCAGCGGTCAATATCAACTGTGCCTCCGCCATGTATTTCAGGGCAGGAACCGTATAAGCTTCCGCAAATTTGCGCATGTATTTCAAATTCCTGACAGAGAAACCTTTGATGTTGGGAAATGCCCTACTTAAGTCTTCAGAGAGGCGATCGATGATCTTGGAACCCCATCCCTTCTGGTCTTGGTTTTGGAGAATGTAAATGCCCAACTGCCAATAGAGCAGCAGTACCTGCTGGTTCGCGGCAACAACAGTACGTACCTGTGCGGTCTCAATGCGATCCTTGATCTCCTGAAAAAGCTGCGAATAACTTGCTACTGATTGCTGCATATTACGACGTTTTTGCCTGATTTTAATGCAAATATTACATTAAATTAGCGATAACACAAGTAATGGTGCAAAAAAAGTCCGCCAGACTAAAAAAGTTGGCGGACTTCCTATTCTTAAGCAATGGAACGATTACGCCATCCGTCTCCGCTCCCCTGGATCTTTCATCAATTTCTCTAGCTCACGTGCAGCATCGTTGCGCAGCTTTGCGACCATATCGACACGGCTGCTGCCGCTTTCTTTCAACATGAAAGTATCGCAAATCTGGATCAAACCTGCACGCTCAAACACCGATGCAAGCTTCTTGTTGTCGAGAGGGTCTTCCAAATCGAGTTTGGGTAGCTTCTTTCCGATCTCGTCATCGGTGAGGCTGCCTTTGAGGATTTGAATTTTTTCCTCTTTGGTCTTCGCCAAATTGTAGGCGGCAAGCTTCATATCGACGGCTTTCACAGCCTTACGCGTACTCTGGTGCTTGAAAATCCAGAATCCAGTGTCGGTCGTCGAGTAGGCCTCCCATTCCTTATTGGTCATCAGCGACGACGGATCCGCCTGGCCTTCAGTACGACCACGCATTTCAGACATCATCGTACCGAGGTCACCTTCTTGCTTTCCAAAGTCGATTTTAGTGAGGGTTTTCAGCTGCTGCACCATCATTTGCTGCTGCTCAGGCGTGTAGCCACTGTTGGGGTCCATGATGTCGTGGTAAATGCGCCACACGACACGCTGATCCTCAATTTTCTCTCCTTTTTGCAATACATCAAGTGGTGTGACAACCTTAGCATCGACCTCGGGCTTGGTGCTAGGCAATCCGCCATCCTTGCCAAAGCCGCTGGACTCGCGAATAAATTCGTAGCCACCATCTTCGTTGGCCATGAGCTTGCCGTGTAGCAGCCAATCGCCGAGATCCCAGTTCTTGAACTCGTAGCTCCAAAGTTTCTTCTCAAAGAATACGAAGGCCTTCAGTTTCACCTCGGCGCCGACAGATGCGTGCAAACCGGCCTTCAAGGCGACATCGACCTGTGGTTTGTCTTCTTGTCGCTTGCTGATCGACATTTTGTTTTGCTCACGGTCCCATAGCACCACGCCTGTCACCATACCCTCAGCCGCAGCCGAGATAGAAGCTTTGGCATACAAGCCCGCTTGGATTGCGATGATCAACTCATGGCCTACCGTGGCATGCAATTCGACTTTCAGGTCGCCAAATGCCTTGATGGCTGCGTCGCCGCTCACTTTGAAGCGTTCCTTGCCATCTTCCTTGCCTTCGAGCTTCTCCAAGCCAGCACCGATGGTCGCACCCACGCCTACACCGGCGCTGATACCACCGCCTACTGCTAGGCCCGGCAAAATCGGAATGTCCAAACTGATTGCTGGTATACCGACTTCCTTGTTCCAGGAGCCACGCACCCAGCCGCCTGGGCCTTCGGGTTTCTTGCCTGTGCTATCCTTGCCATCATTTTTGTCGAGACCGTCTTTGCTCCCTTTGCCGCCCGTGGTGTACTTGTCGAGTTGGCCCTCGACCATTCCGCCTAGGCCTGCACCAAGGCCGATCTCTGCATTGCCGCTGTTGTAGCCGACATCGAGACCCATGAAACCGCCTTCGAGCGCTTCCACGATCTTTTCCCAGCCTGCAATTTCCAACCCGTTGGGACCTAGCTTCACTTGGTTGGCGGCAGCGGTGAAGACCAAGACGCGCAAGCCTGCAAAATCCAGCCATTTGCTCGGCAAGCCTGGCAAAAGGGTCTTGAGGTCATCTTTGCTTACGTCTTTTGCTGGGCTGATGATCTCTTTGCCATAGGCAAATGTTGCAGCCAATCGCTCGGCGGTAAAGTTTACATTGCCACCCTTGTCTTTGCCAACCTTGCCCTTGAGCATGCGGAAGAGCAATTGTGTATCGCTCGACACGCGCACGCCAAGGCGCATTTCATCGACAGCTGCGAAGAGGCCATCTTCTTTCTTGTATCCAAACTGTGCCTGTGGCACATCCAGCGAGATACCTGCGGGCAAATTCAAGCCCATCCCAGCGTGGAGTTCCATATTTTCCAATGCGCCATTCACCCAATCGACGCTGCCGCCGACGCCGGTAAATTTGAGCACGTTTTTGATCGCATCGATGTCGGTCGCGCCATCGAGCGTCGCGCGGATCTCTGTCGGCTTGCCCGACTTGTCCACGCTCACTTTAAAGGCACCCTTGAGTTTATAGCCAAAGACATCCAATTCCACGCCCTTGCCAGCAAATTCCAATCCGTTTTCAGTCAATTGACCGTCAATGCGGTCGGTGAGGAAGACACCGTTGCCGAAGTCGAGCTTGTGCACGCTCAGGTTCAGGATATTGATGCCTTGGCCACTCACATATTGCAGCTCATGCAGCTGCACGCGCTCCATGCCGAAGACATTGAAGAGCTTGCGGCCTCCGAATTTCAGATCGACGTCGTGGGCACGCGCGACCCATTTATCTGGATCGGCTGTGTTTACGTCAAATTCGCCGCCGCCAAAATCTGGCGAATTGAACGAGCCTTCGAAGAGGCCTTCGGAATACTTGCCCATAATCTCAAAGCCGAAGGCGTGGGCCTTGAGCTTGCGAATCGCTAGGCTCGTTTCGCTCTTTTTCTCTGCGTCCTTGCCCGCTTTCTCGACTTGGCCTACCTCATCGTCACCGCCAAAATTGTAATTGACGTTGGTGGTGGTGAGATCCATGACGAAGGTATCGATGCCACCGACGCTCTTGATGACGTCACTGTTGAAACCGGGCAACAATTTGCCGAGATCGCCAGCCTTGGCGAGCGCCTTGAGATCCTCTTTGGGGGCCTCGTCGTCTCCATAGCTGAATGTGAGCTTGATGCTCTCTGCGCTGATCCCCTTCTTGTCGATCTGCGCACCTTGCACGAGCACCATGACCATGGTGTTTTCGCCGAGGAGCACCTTGCCACTCATGGTATCGACGTGGGCTTTGAAGATTTTCTCGGCCTTGTCAAATTCAAAGACGGCGTTTTGGGCAGTGACTTTGGCGGATGGCAATTGGAGGGTGAGATTTCCTGCTGCCATGAGGTGGCTGAGGCCCTTTTCGCTGCTGAAGCGTGCGTCAAAGCTGGGGTTGGCAAGAATGAGCTTGTTGCCGAGGAATGGAAATTGCTCACCCGAAGCCTCTTTGATGGCCGAGCCTTGGATGAGCTTACCATCTTGACCAAATTGCAGGTTCAATTTGCCGCCAAGGCGCGGGTTTTCCTGCATCAATTTCAGGTAGATATTGGCGTTGGCTTCCAAGATCCCTTTGTCTTTGGTGTAATTGAGCAAAATACCCTCAGCTGCAAGGATGTCGCCTGCAATGCCAAACTTGCCGACCGCGAGCTCCATTTCCTTGATGCCTTCGGCCGAGCCAAAGGTGATCTTGTTCAAGACGATAGGCCCGACATTGAGCGCCTCGCCAAATGCCTTGTTTTCAGGCAATAAGGCCAGTGAATTGATCGTGGCTTCCCAATTGCCGCCTTCCTTCATGGTCACGCCAAAGGTTGCAGGCTTGCGACCGCTGTCTTGGCCAAAGAGTTTGGAGGCAATCGTGCCTTCAAAGGTCTTGGTTTCGTCTTTGTACGCACCATCGACGGTGATCCCAAAGAGCGTGGCCTTGAGGCGACGCAGGGAGAAGACATTGGTTTTCTCGTCAGATGCCTCGCCTGTCTCAGCGGCCAATTTGGTTTTGGTTTCGCCGACTTTGGCTGGGGTGGCGCTTTCGGCTTCTTGGCCCGTAGCGACTTCGGAGCCTGCTCCCTCCCCTTTTTTCTTTCCAAAGCCGATTCTCGCGTTGGAAATGCGCATTTCGACTTCCTCAATGCCGAGTGCCTTAGTGAGCCAATCGAGCTCAAAGGCTGGGACAAACTCCTTGACCAATCCGACCTTTTCTTTATTGCCACCTTCTGGCGTTGGGGTCGTTGGTGCGTCTTTTTTGGCAGCTGAACCTGTGAATTTCAGTGTGATATCGTCGGCAGAGAAGCCCGTTTCCTCGATCTTGGCCTTTTTGATGTACACACCTACGGTGGCACCCATGATATCGACTTCGATCAACAAGGAATCAGCCTTGCCTTCAAAGCCTTTGCCGTCGTGGTACTCCAAGCCCACTTGCTCTCCCGAGACGCGTGCGCCTGAGAAATTGAGGGCTGGGTCGCCCTTGATCAAAAGGCTATCAAATTTGCCTTCGTTCCAATCGCCTTCTGCGCGGATGTTTTTGATGCTCAGGTGATCCTTGATCAGCTCAAAGTTCTCCTTACCTGTATTCACCGAAAATTTGCCACGGCCTAGCTTGCCGTCTTCTTTGAAGCCGAGGTGCAACTGGCCATTCAATTGGCGGCCAAGGGCATTGAGTTGCACGCCACCGTCCATCTCGATCGGGGTCTTGCTGCCTTTTTTGTATTGGAAATTGAGATGCTCGCCGACGAGGACGTCGTTTCCAAAGGCGATGCGGGCGAGTTTCACGATGAGGAGCGATAGGCCCTCCTCGGAACTCATTTCCATTTGGCTGAGTGTGAGGCCCTGGATGTTGAAGAGGCCGTCGATGCCTACGCCGCCTTCGAGGAGGCTGCTTTCGCTCTGTAGCTTGAAGCGGTAGTCGCCAGCATAGTTGATTTTGACGGTAATGTCTGCCTCAAAATCATTGCCGCTCAGACGGATGCCCAATTGGCTGTCGAGGACCATGCCGCCCATTTCCTTGTCCTTGCCCGTCTTTTTGTCTTTTTCAGTCCATTTTTGGACTTCTGGGCTTTTGACTTTGAGCCAGAGGAACTTCAGGTCCAGCTCAGTGGCTTTGTTTTCCTTATCCTGTGGTTTGAGCTTCTTGGCCTCAGTCCAAAGGTCGCCGACAGCGCCTGTGAGCTTGTCGCTCGCGGCACCGAGTTCTGGTCCGTAGGCTTCAAATGCTTTGCCGACGGCATTGATGCCCGTCTGCACGCCTGGGATTTGGGTGAGCTTGGTAATGCCAGCAGCGATCCAGCCATTGAGCTTGTCGAGCAAGCCTTGCAACTGACCGATGGCATTTCCAAAGATGTCCATCACATTGGCCATGCCAAAGATGACGGTGTTGATTTTGGCATCCTCAAGGCCCTCGTCCATGACCCACTTGGAGATTTTTTTCATGAAAAAGCCCAGCAGGTACTTGAGAAATTCCTTGATGGGTTTGGGGACGCGGTCGATCCATTCCTTGACCTTGACGACCAGGGAGAGTACCTTGGTGATCTGGGCAATGTTTCCTGCAAGTTTGGCTGCGGTCTGGCTGAGGGTGCTGATGGCGCCTTTGACCAAATCGACACCTACTATGTCGAGCAAATCTTTTACCAAGGCGACGAGGAAGCTCTCCAAGCTGAAGTTTTTCTTCAGCTCTTCCCAATACTCACCCATATAGTTGAATGCAAGATCTTTGGCTTCGTTGCCAAGGATGCCGACGTTCACACCAGCAAATTGGATCGATGCGCCATTTGCACGGAGCTGCATGGCCGAGCCATGGGGATAGCCCGACTTCAGTTGGGCAGGACCTCCAGCCACGAGCTTGCGCTGGGCTGGATTGACCATGCCTTCTTGCTTGCCAGCAGCCTCGGCTTTGGCACCCATGACGTCGGCTTCATGCTCTAGGCCAGCGTCATCGTTCACGTTGTTGCCGCCCTTCATTTGCTTGGTCGGCTGCACCCGGCCTTGCTTTTGCTGCACGACATGCCAGGCCTCGTGGGCGAGATGCTGCTCCTGACCTTGGCCAATGTGGATATCTGTACCTTGGGCGTAGGCCAAGGCATTCAATTCAGCTGGTTTTTTGGAGTTGTAATGGACATTCACATCTCCCATGTCCATGCCTGAAAGGCTCTCGATGCCCGAGCGCAAGTCATTGGGAAGACCATTGCCGCCACCAGCGCCTGCAGCCCCGCTCCCGCCACCGCCTGCCTCATCTGCACCTGCATCCGCAAAGCTTGCAGACTCCTTGCCTTTCTTCTGTACGGTCTCGGTTTCTTCCAATTCGCCGCCCTCACTTTCTGCTCCCAAGCTGGTTTTCAGCTGGAAAGGTGGCGGCGTCATGGATTTTGGCTGAATAGCACTGTCTGGAGGCAAGAGGGTGTTATTCTTCTTGGACTCGTGATCGTTTCTCGATTCTGGAGTTTTCATGCGTTCCATAAATTGGCAATTGACGATCACCCTAAGTGGGCATCGAATAAAACTATTGGAGTGATGATTGGCGTACTGGTAGCCTTTCCCAAATACCGTACGCGATTTCTTTAGACAAGATGAAATTAGTGCAGATTCCCGCGAAATTCAAAGATTATCGAGTTTTTTTTACACAATTGAGAAGCCAACAGGCCCAGCAAACTGGGCAAAGATGGATGCATGTTTTTAGAGGAGGAGAATCCACGAATATTATTTGGTAGTCACGGAAATTGCACGCCTTTTTGAATAGATTGTGGACGATGCACAACAATACAACGATTTTAGGCGGCAGGGCGTTTTGACATCGGTAAGGCCAAGAATTCCGTGTTGGGAAGGAGATTGGAATCCAAAAACCATAAATTATTCTAGAGATCGAATGATCGCGCGGCAGGACGAACGTCTAGAATCTAGGTTTTGTTTGACCGCCCACATAACTAAACGAACATTCATTTATATTTGCACAAGATATGCGCACCAGAGACGAAAGTAAAGAGACTAGTATCAAAGCTAAGGCGATGGAAATGATCGTCGCAGAGGGCTTTGACGGACTTTCGATGCAAAAACTCGCGAAAGCTGCTGGCGTTTCCCCAGCGACCATCTATATCTACTGGAAAAATCGCGAAGACCTTCTAAGCCAATTGTTTCACGAGGTACAGGGTACATTCACCGAATTTGCCTTGGAGGGGTTCTATCCTGAGCTCAGTCTGCGAGACGGTCTCTGGCTCCAATGGCAAAATCGCCTGCGCTTCATTCGCACCTACCCGATCGCGTTTGCCTTCTACGAGCAATTCAGACACTCGCAACTGATTCATCGCGGCGATCTTCAGTTCTCCTTGTTCAAGGAAAATATGAAACAATTTGTGGCCAATGCCGTGGTGCACGGCGAAATGCTAGCGATGCAGCCCGAGGTGTATTGGTCGCTCGCCTACGCTCCCTTCTATGCACTTGTGCGTTGTCAGGCACAAAACAAGTGCACATTCAGCGAAAATTTTGTCCTCAGCGAAGAGGTGCTTCGCCAGACTTTTGAGATGGTGATCAATGCCTTCAAACCGATTTCCAAACCCGTTCCTATTGAAACTTCCAAAGCGTGAAAAAAATCAAAGTTTTACCCAAAAACAAAAAGGACTCCTCTACCCCCAAAGCCAAATTTACTCGGTATGAGACATTTATGATCGTCGTGATTGCCTTCATACAATTCACGGTCATTTTGGATTTCATGGTCTTGTCGCCGCTCAGCGCGATTTTGCTGGATCAACTTAAGATCGGTCCTGACCAATTTAGCTTGGTGGTGAGTGCTTATGCTTTCAGCGCTGGTGCGTCTGGCCTCCTGGCTGCTGGCTTTGCAGACAAGTTTGACCGCAAGCGGATGCTGATGTTTTTTTATACCGGGTTTGTGGGCGGCACGGTCTTGTGTGCGATTGCGCCTACCTACGAAATGCTGCTGGGCGCACGTATCGTGACTGGCATCTTTGGTGGTGTGATCGGCTCGGTCGCCTTTGCGATCATCACCGACTTATTCAAACTGGAGGTACGCGGGCGGGTGATGGGCTTCGTGCAAATGGCATTTGCTGTGAGCCAAGTCCTAGGGCTTCCAATCGGACTCTACTTGGCAAATTCGTTGGGCTGGCATGCCCCATTTTGGATGATCGTGGGAATTTCGATCGTGGCAGGGGTGATCATCCTTGTCTATATGCGCCCAGTGAATGAGCACCTCAAATTGCCACAGGAAGGCAATGCCTTCATGCACCTCTGGCATACGCTCACCAAAAGCAATTATCTCAAGGGATTTGCTGCAACAACGTTGCTAGCGACCGGCGGCTATATGCTCATGCCGCTAGGCGCGGCATATAGTACTGTGAATATGGGCATCTCCAAGGAGGAACTCCCACTCATTTATTTGATCACGGGGTTGTTCACAATTTTTGCAGGTCCCATCTCAGGACGCCTCGCCGACCGACATGGGAAATATAAGGTTTTCGTGATCGGTTGCCTCATCGCCTTGGTGATGGTAGGTTGGTACACCAATCTCGGAATCACCCCTTTATGGCTCGCCATTGCGATCAATATCATTTTGTTTGCAGGCCTCACGGCCCGCATGATCGCTGCCTCTGCGATGATCACGGCACTGCCTGAACCTGCAGACCGGGGTGCCTTCATGGGGATCAACTCCTCGATCCAGCAAATCTCGGGTGGTGTGGCAGCCTTCATCGCTGGCAAGATTGTCCTAAAAGACCCCGTCACGGGTTATCTTGAAAACTATCCCATTTTGGGGATTGTGGTCATGTCCTCTTTTGTCGCAACCATCATCTTGTTCAGTGTTGTGAACAGAATCGTGATTAAAAAAGCTGCCGCCCAAGCGGTCTCTTTTGAAACGATGATCGTTAAGAAGGCTAAGACGCCTGCCGGTAGAGCCGACCTCCAAAAATTCTAAGGAATTGGGTGAATCCAAAGCGATTTCAAATTAGCCTCCTTTCTCGGGAGGAAAATGGTCGTCGCCCTCCCGCTTGGCGAGGACCCAGTGCAGCAGGATGCGTCGGGTTCTAAAATTAGAGACGTTGAATTCTCTCGTCAATCAATATCGTAGATGCAAAATTGTCTAGCCTTAGCAAATCACATGCTGAGGCTAGGTTATTGAGGGCCTATTTTTCGCTGACAGGCATGCCAGTCCAATAGATCCAGCTCTTGCTGTATTTGTTTTTGAGCTCTACCATCTTCTGGATGACCTGGCTTTTGGTCGAGCTTTCAAATACAGCGACTTTGTAATAACCTGTTTGGTAATAGGGCGCTAGCACCTTTGCACCGCTGATCCCTTTGGCTGCAGCGGCGGCCTCAGCTCCCACCTGGGTGCTTGAGATCACCAGATAATAGTGTCCATTTTGTGCTGGTTCGCCATATTTCCCATCATTGAGCACCATTCCTTCGGGAATGGGTTTGGGCTCGGGCTTGACGACAGGTTTCGGCTCGGGCTTCACGACGGGTTTGGGCTCGGGCTTGACAACAGGTTTCGGCTCGGGCTTGACAACAGGCTTGGGCGCGGGCTTCACGACGGGCTTCGGCGCGGGCTTCACGACTGGCTTCGGCTCTGGCTTCACGACAGGTTTCGGCTCGGGCTTCACGACTGGCTTTGAATGCTCCATTGCAATCCGTAAGCTGTCGGCTTTGTGAATGGAATCCTGGTAAAGCGCTTGTATTTGGGCTAGGCTATCTTGCAAGACCGCCTGCCTGATTTGTTCCAAACTATCTGACAAAGCCAGGCCATCGTGGCCCGTGTGCAGCCCACCGTTGCTATCAGCGATCTCTCGGTGCATGAGGCCAGCCTTTTCCAATTGCAGTTTCAATTCGTCTTGCCAATACCAGCCTGCGGCTGACGCACCACCGACGACCAGAAGCAGCAGCACCCACCCTGTCGGAAACTTGCGTCGAATATGCACGGGCTCCACGATGGTCTGGTTGGCCAAGGTACTCGATTGTGCTGCGGCTTTTTTCTTTTCGAGGCTTGGCTTGGCCGTTTCGCCCACGGTGTAGTCCACCGTTTGCAACCCAAAAAAATCATTCACCTGTCCAAAAATACCATTCTCAGCGATGAACTCGATGTCTGTACCTTCTTCTTTGCGCAGCTTGCCGATGCCTTCGATCTGAGC
>JANORP010000350.1:0-14576 GCA_031415375.1 Bacteroidota bacterium
CAGTTGGAAAGAGGAAGCGGTAGCCACCAAGGCTCCACAAGCAAATGCGAGCCCCTGCCCCAGGCTCCCCAAATCTCCTTGCTCCACTCCCTCAAATTCGCGAACTTTGCTGTGCCGATCGCGGCCCCATTATCGCTATGAGCACTAGAACGCAGAGTTTCCAACTTGAAATCATCGCCGGCATCCCAACCGACTTGCCCGCCCCTCGCCCACTGCACCCCGGTGTGCCCCATGCCAAGGGTCGTAAACACGACTTGGACCTTGCGGGCAAAAAACTCGCCCTACGCAATGCATTGCGCTATTTCCCCCACGAGCAGCATGCCGTGTTGGCCCCTGAATTTGCCGCCGAGCTCGAGGAATATGGCCGCATCTACATGTACCGCCTGCGGCCGAGCTATGAAATGTTTGCGCGGCCCATCAGCGATTATCCAGCCGCTTGCCAGCAAGCCGCTGCGATCATGCTCATGATCCAAAACAACCTCGACCCCGCCGTCGCGCAATTTCCCGAGGAATTGATCACCTACGGTGGCAATGGCGCGGTCTTTCAAAACTGGGCGCAATACCGCCTCACGATGCAATACCTGAGCGAGATGACCGAGCAGCAGACGCTCGTCATGTACAGCGGGCACCCCATGGGCTTGTTTCCCTCCTCGCCCGACGCGCCCCGCGTCGTGGTCACCAATGGCATGATGATCCCCAACTTCAGCAAGCCAGAATATTATGATCGCTACAACGCCCTCGGCGTCACGCAATATGGGCAGATGACCGCAGGCTCCTACATGTACATCGGCCCACAGGGGATCGTGCATGGCACCACGATCACGCTGCTCAATGCGGGCAGGCGTTTTCGCCCGGGTGCGCAAGACCTTGGCGGCATGGTCTATGTGACCTCGGGCATGGGCGGCATGAGTGGCGCGCAACCCAAGGCAGCCGTGATCGCAGGCGCGGTCGGTGTCGTCGCCGAGATCAATCCCGACGCGGCACACAAGCGCAAGGCGCAAGGTTGGCTCGACGAATTGTATGAAGACCTGCCGACCCTCATGGCACGCATCCTGCAAGCCAAAAGCCGCAAAGAAGCTGTTTCACTCGGCTATTTGGGCAATATTGTGGACCTCTGGGAAGCGCTCCTTGCTGCCGATCTACCCGTGGAATTGGGCAGTGACCAGACCTCCTTGCACAATCCTTACGCGGGTGGCTACTACCCCACTGGATTGAGCTTTGATGCTGCCAATGAGATGATGAAGGCCGATTCCGCGCAGTTCAAAATCGAGGTGCAGCGCACGTTGCGCCAACATGCTGCGGTCATCGCTGCGATGGTCGCCAAAGGCATGTATTTCTGGGATTATGGCAATGCTTTCCTCTTGGAATGCAGCCGCGCGGGGGCCCCGATCAGCCATGCAGACGGGCGCTTCATCTACCCTTCCTATGTCGAGGATATTTTGGGTCCCATGTGTTTTGACTATGGGTTTGGGCCTTTTCGTTGGGTTTGCTGCTCAGGCAAGGACAGCGACTTGCGGATTTCGGACAATATTGCGGCCTACGTGATCAAGGATTTGATCGCGGTGGCGCCGCCTGAGATCAGGTTGCAGCTCAGCGACAACCTGCAATGGATTGAGACCGCCGAGAAGAATGCGCTCGTAGTCGGCAGCCGCGCCCGCATCTTGTATGCCGACAGCGAAGGCCGCATCAAGATCGCGCTCGCCTTCAACAAAGCCATCCGTGAGGGGCGCATCACCGCGCCGATCGTGCTCGGGCGCGACCACCACGACGTGAGTGGCACCGACAGCCCCTACCGCGAAACCGCCAATATCTACGATGGCAGCGGCGTCACCGCCGACATGGCCGTGCAAAACTTCGTCGGCGACGGCTTCCGAGGCGCGACCTGGATCTCCCTCCACAACGGCGGCGGCGTAGGCTGGGGCGAAGTCATCAACGGCGGCTTCGGCCTCGTGCTAGACGGCAGCGCCGATGCAGATCGCAGGTTGAAAAATATGCTGTTGTGGGATGTGAACAACGGCATCGCGCGCCGCTCCTGGGCACGCAACAAGGAAGCGCTATTTGCAATTCAGCGCGAGATGGCAAGGACGCCGGGGTTGAAGGTGACGATCGCGAATTTGGTGGAGGATGAGGTGATTGATGGGGCTGTGGGGTGAGAATGATGATTGACCACTAGAAAAAATGCGGCGAAGCAATCCTAGGATCACTTCGCCGCATTTTTTGTACGCCATATTTGGGACTTTACTGGTTAAATTTCTCCAACCTTGAGTCAATTTTCTTGAGTTTTTTGAAATACTCGGTGATCAAGACATAACCAGGCTTTGCAGGTCGCACACTCAGGTAAGTGGCTTCTGTTTGAAGATCGATTTTATCCGTGACGTATTCATTGCCCGAGGGTGTGATCGATTTCAGGGTCATACGGCCCTTTTCTCCTCTCTCTTTTTCCCAGTCTTGAAAAAATACAGTAAAACTGCTGTTGTCAAGCGGCACTTGACTGTAGGCGTAATCAAATCCTCCCAAGGCTTTTGCATATTGTGCAAGGATTTGCGGACCATTGATCCCGGCACCTTGTGGCAATTGCAATCTACTTTTCCCTTTCTCGAAGACAGACACGCCCTCCAATTTAAAATCTGCTGAGAATTCAAAAATCATGATGTCTTGAATTGTAATCTGCATCATGGCTGCTCCACCTCCCAAGGCAGATATGGCCACGCCAGATGCACTTACTGTCTTGTTGTATTGCTCTCCAATGGCCACCACCTTCCCATTTGCAAGCTTGATGATCTTGTGAAAATAGACGTATCCGATGTCTTCGATTTTGCCTTTGTAATCCACAGGAAGAAACTTGCTCACGTCTGTAGCCCAGCTCACTTTGGCGGTTTTTACGAGCTTGCCTGCTGCGTCCACCTGCAACGCACAAAATCCTAAGCTCTTGTCTTTGAAGGTATTTTCGCCCAGTTCCGTATGTTGGCCAAAGAGATAAAAGCCACCCGTGGCTTCATCAGCGAGTCCATTGAGCAAGAAAAAGCTGTTGGTGGCGTCGGCAAGCTTATTTTCAAATTTTTTCTTTCCAGTTGCGATGTCGATACCCAATAAATAGGCATCCATATTGTTGGACATAATGCCCTTTTTCTTGAGAACCTGAATCAACAATACATTTTCATCCGTGACCACAAAGTCAGCAAACTCCACCAATTTCGATGCAGGATCTGATTTGTAGGTCCAGCCCAAGAAGCCTTTGTCTTTGCCAAAATACTGGATTTCAAACCCATAGTGGCCCTCCTTGGTCATTTTGATATTGATAAATCCTTTGTTTGGAATGCCAAACAATGACCCATCCAGGATTTCACCTCGCTCGATCGCATAGTACGCAAATTGCACATCGAGTTTGGATGCGACAGCATCGACTTGTTTCACAAACTTGGCATTGGTATCGTAAAAGCGGTATTGATACTTGTAGGTTTTGATATCCACGAACTTAAAAACAATGTGGTTTCCATTGAAAGTGCTCTCAAGCAAATACCAACTCGATGGCCCGACGATCGATTCGCTCGCGATATCTTTGAGATTGGCATCAATGATACGCAGACGATATTGATTGGTTTTTTTGTCCAATTTATCTTCCGTATAGAACAAATAGTAGGCCTTGACCTCGGGTCCTTGCTCGATCGTACCCATATTGCGCAATTCCATCGAAACGACTTTGTCGAAACTCATGGTTTGGGCCTTCAAGCCGATCGATAATATTCCGAAAAGGGTCAATATCGCTGTGCGAATGAACAATTTTTTAAGCTTGAATTTCATATTGTATTGAGATTTAATGACTATTTCTATTGCATTTCCTTCGCAAACCTCCCTTGCGGATAGGCTTGCAAGTAGCTGGCCTCGGTCTTTCCTTGGCCTGTGCTATCACCGACGATTCCGCAGTTTTTCCACCATGCATACACCTGGAACTCGCCACCATCGGCACTTCGTTTGTCTCGCAAAAAATGGTAATTGAGTCGCGATAGCTCCGAAAGCTTGAGATTCTGAATAAAATTGAGAATAAGGTTGTATTGCGGAGGAAAGTCCTGATCGGGCATAGCGACATACTTCCCGAGTTCATGGGTCTTTTCGGCAAGGATGATCTGGTTGAGGCACATCCCGATCATCCCTACGTAATAGGAATTCTGCGGCCAATATTGATGGCCGCGTATGGCTTCATATAGGCTGTGCCCAATATCGTCGAAAAAGTAGTAGCTCCACGCCAATTCAAATTTGCTCACCATTTTGAGATGCTCAAATGCGGCAACAGACGCCTTCTCTTGTTCTTTTGCCTCATAAGCAGCAAGGCGGGGTACCAACCTTGCGATGCGTTGCACACAATCAGGATGGGTCTTCAAAGAATCCTCATCCAACTCGCTTTCCACCTTTGCGCCTTCAAAAGCACTTTGCTGCAACTTGAGCCAGTTGGGATTGAAAGGAAAATCGCTCGCGGTGAAAATTTGAGGAAGATGTAATGCCATCGTATCCTCGTCATCGATATTGTCCAAGATGCCAAGGCAGCTCAAGGCCTCTGAAGCATCATAGGAGGTATTTAGCAGCAATGCGAGGGCGAGTGAATCGGCTTGAGTCTCATGGATGCGGCTGTGGCGGTGAGCGTCGTAGCTGAGTTCCTTGAGCAAGGCCAACGCTTTTGCGCGTGCACCAAATTCCGTTTTTTCGATCTCCTCCCACTGCTTCTTGGTGGCCTTGTCTTGCAACACATCGATGCGTTTGAGGATGGCTTGGTCCACATGGTCCAAAACGTAATGTGCGATCTCATGGCAGATGACAAATGCCAACTGACTCTCATTTTCTAGATGGCTCACAAGTCCTATGTTGAGCAAAATGGTGCCTTCCCCGACTTGACTTGCATTCGGCCAAGGATACCTTGCCAGCAATATTCTCAGGTCATTTTTGGGCAACGATGGATTCTGCGTGCAAATGTTGGCCAACAGGTTTGCAAGAAATGTATCCGTTTTTGAATCCGTAAGAAAATGGCCTTTTTCCAATTTGCCCTTCATCGCTTCATACTGCTCGGTCCAGGACGCTGAAAGCAATTTCTGTTGCTTGTCATCAATCGAAGCCAAACGCTTGGACTGCGCGGTTGCCATTTGGTCGAGGACAGATGCTAGAAGTGGCGACGTCGTGGTCAAAGGGGAATAGTCAATTTCCCATTGTCCATGGCAATTGTTTCCAAAGCCTAAGATGGCTAAGAACAAACATCCGAGCACGATTTGTTTAAGAGAGGTCAAGTTGAAAATTGAATTTGAAATATTTGTTCGAAGTTACACATGTTATCATAGAATTCAAAACCGATAATTCACAACTAGATGGGGGAAGGCGTGCTACTGCGGGCGGGTGATCTATCGCTAGGCTCAGGCGCGCCACTCATGGCCCGAAGGAGGCATTGCTAACTCATGGCTAGAAGTCGTTGCCATTCCCCTCAGCCTACCCCCCGCCCTACCAACCCGATCCAAATACGCCCCGCAAGAAATCTGGCCGCGCTGCATCATGCTTATGAAAGCTCCGCCGTCGCCATGCCTAGCGTGCGATCATCCGAAATACGCGCTAGCCAATAGACAAATACTCATTCTACAAATCATAATCTTCTGACTTTCAGGCATATTTTATTTCCGCAGGCTCCCAATACTCAATTGAAGCCCACCTGCAAAGAAAAATTCGAGCCAGAGTCGGATATTTGCATCGATCGTCTTGGAAGGCAGGCAATGAAATTGTCGCCATATTTTCCAATTGATTGTGCGAGGCATCGGTTCAAAGATGACTGCCGCTTCGCAAAGCCAGCTATGAGTGTCGGCAAACTTCCTTGCAAGGCATTATTCTTTGAAAAAAGTGATTGCGGACGTGCGCGGTCGGTCGTTTTGACCTAATTTTGCACCGTATTTCCCGATAGTTCAAAACATATATCAACTTTCAATATTAGAATATGAAAAAAATATTTTTGTCTTTCTTTCTGATGAGCCTTTTGGCGCTATCAACCTTCGCCCAGACCTTCAAACCATTGTCTGACGGTAAGTATCCCACATCGGCCACCAATGCCGACAACATTAGCTATGTCCCTGTGCCCGCAAAGTTGTTTTGCGTGGTGTCACACAGCGACCAAGACGAGATGACCCTGCAAATGGTCACCAACAGCGAGTCCTTTGGCAGCACCGATTTTGTGCGCATGAATGGCAATCTCTTTGTAGAAGCTGGCGACAACGATAAGTTTTCGGCGACACCTTCAGGTTTTGTGGTGTTGCAACCCAACAATGTGATGGAAGTCTATTTTGTGGATGCCAAATCCAACACGCCAAAATTTGACCGCGTGATCGCCGTTGCCGAGCAAGGCGCCAAGTTTGGCGACCTCAAAAAAGCCGCCAAGGATCATGCAGATGCCTTCAACATCGTCACGACCAAAGCATCGATCGTGAAAGCCAATGAGGCTGCCAAACAAAAGGCCATCGCAGATGAGGCTGCACGCAAAGCCGCCGCCGAAAAAGCCGCTGAGGAAAACCGCATCGCCAATGAAAAAGCCAGCGCTGAGCGTGCCGCTGCTGCTACGGCAACTGCTGCCAAGGAAAAGACTGCGACCCAAGATGCCGACATCTGCACACCCCTCAACCGCTATTTCAAAATGGCGGCCACCAACTACAAGGAGATCAAAGGCTCCCGCAATGACGAGGAAAGCGAAGAGGAAAGCGAAGAGGTTTACAATACCACCGAAATGCTGCCACTCATGAAAAATGGCCTCATCATCCCGACCTGGAAAGAGGGTGTGAGCAAAGTGCAGTTTTTCACCAATTTCCGGTCCCAAGGGGATGCCGAGGCCCACCTCGCCTTGGTCAAAAGCAAGCTTGATGCCTGCTACAAAAGCAAAGGTGGATTCACCTACAGTGTCGATAGCGGCATCCACTTCTACAAAAGTGCCGCAGTGAGCATGGAGCTCATGCGCTCCTCAGACGTCGATGACGAAGGCGACGTCCTCGATAAGGTGCTGATCCAAATAACCCGTAAATAAGCGGGACACACACGCCAACCTTAAATTGAAAAAAGGTTCTCAGCAATGGGAACCTTTTTTTGTTGGGATTCTTTTGAGGATGAAAGCCGTGGGCTCTACGGCGTTCATGTGGCAGCATTGTATCAGCCTCAGCCATAATTTTTTATGACTGTCGGGAACTTGACCAGTATTTGCTCAAGACCCATCCTATCGAGTGACCATCCCGCAGCTGCTGCGGGACCTTTTGATCGAATGACAAAAGCTCTTGTCAGGTGATCGAGTCCAAGGCCTCTGCCCGAAGGACTACTGACCATTTGCCTCCGGCAATCGAAGCCTATTCTCGTTTGCCGGAGGCAAATGCCTCTCCCGCAGAAGGCGGGGGTCGATCGTCCTTCGGCCCCCGCCTTGCTGCGGGGCAGGCAGAGGCCTTGGACTCAAATTTTTCGATAAGTTCCTCACCCGCCTACGCGCCCCGCACGAGCCTGCCTTCGGGCGTGAGTTTGCTGTACCGCTCCAGTGAATTCTCGATCAGTTTGCCTACCACTTGGTCAAACGACAGCTTGCCTTCGGCGAGGAAGGTGCTGCAAAACTCGGCGTTTTTGCCCAGGTGAGACTCTGGCGTAAGCTCGATGATGTGGAATTTTTGATCTGCGGTGAGCTTGCCATCGATGCGCATGTATTCCACCTTGTCGAGGTAATGAAACAGGCGCTTACAATTGTCATAAAGGCCGTCCCAAATCTCATGCTTGATATTGCGCATGCCAAGGGTATTTTCCTCTACGTACTTGTCGTCGAAGGCATAGAGATTGTGCATCAAAAATGTCTCGTCATTCAAGACATAGCGTTCGCCAGCCGCCCACTCAGCAATATGGTCGCCATAGCCGATCATGCAGATGGAGACTTCGCGGCCAGAGACAAATTCCTCGGCAATGATCGGCCCGCCAAATTCAGCGAGGAGTTCCAAAGCGAGGGCCTTTGCGGTCGCGTAGTCGCGCACGAGGTTGCGCTGTGTGATGCCGAGCGAGGAGCCCTCAAACATGGGCTTGACGACCATCGGCAACGCAATGGTCTCGATGAGGTGCAGGTCACCGGCATCACGAATCGCAACTGAAGGCGGCGTGTCGAGACCTAGGTCGCGGCAGAGCAATTTGGTGACGTGTTTGTCATTGCAGATGCTCTTGGCAAAAGCATCGCCACCGATGTACCTCAACCCAGCCGACTCACAGACCGCCGGGCCGAGTGCATGCCGATTTTTGGAATTGATGCCCTGCCAATAGGGAAAAATCAAGTCGTCCTTGTGTTGGTGTACATTACTGATCAGTTCGCCGGGCGAGGTGTAGAGCACCACATCATAGCCCGCCTTGCGGATGCCTTCGGTCATTTCCTCGACATAATAGCGGTGTATGCGGTCGATCTGCCGATTGAGCGGATTCACTTCGCCTGGCTGAATCACGATGTCGTCTGCAATGAGGACTATTTTCATGTGGGGATGCGTTGTATTTTTAAAGCTTCCTGCGACAGGCCGCTGCCACCCAAAATGGGCCGCCTCGGATCCCGCCGATTCCAATCAGGCGGCAATAATGGGCAATGATTGTTATTTCTCCAAGTACGTTTTCCGACAGGCTGGGGATAGCTGGCATTGCGGGCACTCGACCCAGTTTTTGCAGTATGCAAAAAGGGGATGCCGATCGACTCAGCATCCCCTTTTCTGGCTTTCATACCTGCCTTATCAACTTATTTTGCGGGCACTGCGAGGATGGATTTCGCCTTTTCCACAGCATCCTTACCAGCTTTGATCTGCTGATCGAGCAGGTTGGACTTCAATTCGATTTGGCGAATGAGTTCTTCCTTGGTAGCGATCACCGCCTTGTCGGCTTTGGGATCTTGCTTGAGCTGAGCGACTTGCGTCTGGGCAGCCTTGATTTGATCTTTGGCGGATTGCACATGTACCTCCTCGGCGGCGAGGTGCGTTTCGGCCGTCTCGACGACCGTCTTGGTTTTGGTGCGGGCTTCTTCTGCACGCTGCTGTCCAAATTCCTTGCCTTCCAAGGTCTTGTTTTTGCCATAAGCATGACCTTCACTCTGCGCGGAACCCTTGCTGCCTTCAGCAGCGGGATGCCCTTGAACAGCGCTCCCGCTTTTACCATGGTCCTCATGGGACTTGCTGCCATGCGCACCTTTGTCATGCCCATTTCCTTGCCCGTGGGCCGCGTCTGTGTCGGGCTTGCTGCCATGGCCGACGGCATTGATCGCAGCGGGTTTGCCTTCTCCCTTGCTGCCATGGCCACCCTTTTCAGGTTTGCCTTCTGCGCCCCCCTTGCTACCGTGCCCGCCCTTTTCAGGCTTGCCTTGGAGATCTTTGACCACCGTCTTGCCGTGCTGTTCCAGCGACTCAACCACTTCTTTTTTGCCGCCGACGTTATCGGTTGCCTTGACATTGCCCTTGCCATGCCCATTGCCTTGCGCGCAAACCGTGCTCGACAGCATCACCACCATCGCCAATAGGCTCATGGAAATCGATTTCATTGCATTTTTCATAGCAGTCCTTAGTTTGTGTTGAGAAGTTTCAAAAGCGAATCCAATTCAGCAGCAGTCTTGGCGACAGCCTTTTCCGTCGAATCTACGGCATTGTGGGAAGCCTCAATTTGCAGAATCTCCTGCTTTTCTTTTTCCTGATCAGCAGCCGATGGGCCACAGCTCAGTCCCAAAAGCAGACTCAAAACTGCCATTAACAGCACGATTGATTTTTTCATTCTTGTGATAACTTACATGAATATTTAGAACGCGAAGTTAAGGTTCTGTCTAAAACGAACAGCATGTTTTCGACAAAGTTCACAAATCCCAACAACAATAGGCAGTGGCTACCGATGAGTGGGTCGCCAGATTCTCTGGACTTACATCGGATAAGTTTGTGCTTTGCGCGTGTGCGACAGCGCTTCCCTTTCGCTATATCTTGAACTCACTGCCCTCCCTCACCCCGCCAGGATGCAAATCCCCCAGCTCCCACTTCCCAAACCGCGCCCGCACCAGCCGCAGGCATGGAAACCCCACTGCAGCGACCATTTTGCGCACCTGCCGATTCTTGCCTTCACGTATCGTGAGCGCGATCCACCGATCAGGAATCGACAGCCGCACGCGTATGGGCGGCACGCGCTCAGGCAATGCAGGCACGGGTTCCAAGCGGCGCGCTTGCGCGGGCAGCGTGCGGTAACGCTTCTTTTTCACAGTGATATCGACGCCTTGCCGCAATTGCACAAGGGCAGCCTCGGTGGGAATGCCTTCGACTTGCACCCAATATTCCTTTTCGACGCCCTCACCAAGCAGCAGTGCGTTCATTTTAGGATCGTTGGTGAGGAGCAGTAGCCCCTCACTGTCCTCGTCGAGGCGCCCGACGGGATAGACGTCGCTGGGGAATGCGTGGAGCTCGCCTAGCGTGCGCTTGCCAGGCTCAGCGGTCGTGAACTGACTGAGCATGCCATAGGGCTTGTAGATCAAGTAATAGCGGTAGCGTTTCTGGGCATCCATGCGGTCGTCTTTCGCTGCGAAGGTCGGCAGGGTGCGGCGGATATGCAATCCTAAGCGCTCAAATGCGGTAAGGAATCTGTCTGCAACAACTCAGCGCACAGCGGGCAATTCCTTGAACAGGGGCACCTTGGCATTCTCCATGGCCTTGCGGTACCACAACCATTCATTTTCCAAGAAATGATTGATGCGGGTGAGGGTCGTTTGCACAGCCATTTCAAACTGTCTGACTGCCAAATCTGCTGTGCCACCTTGGACGGTGGTCATCGGTTCCAGGTAGCCTTCGGTGATGTAAAAGAGGTCGCCGAGCTGTACCGTCACATGTTCCAATCCCTTGAGGTCCTCGGGATCGAGATAGACTTCCATCATGGCTTTGATGCTGTCGCGCACAGGCTTGGACATCTTTTTGAGCGAATCGCGCTGCGCATCCGCGAGATTGTCGAGCAACTTTTCATAGCGGTCGATCATGGTGCGGGCCTCCCGCAACTGATCGAAACCCTTGCTGCCTTGCTCAGCCACTTTGAGAAAGGCCGCAATCTTGACCTCGCGCTGCGCTAGCGTGACACTGTCATAGGCGATGCGAGGATCGGGCTTGACTTGAAACACGGCGCTGTCTTTGAAGGCCAAAAACTGCACGACCACTTTGTAGGTGCCGGGGGCCACCCGGGGCCCACCTGGAATTTCCTTGCCCGGCTTTTGATATTGTGGATAGTTCACGCCGTCGCGGTCATAGCCCCACCTGATCACTTGAAAGCCTGTATCGGGCTTGCTGGTGAATTGCCGCACGGAGTCGCCCAAGGCATTCAGGATGAAAATCTTGATGTCGGTATCCTTGGATTCTGGTTTTTTTGCGGCTGCGGCAAGGCTGTCGGCGGTGCTGATCTGCGGCTCGGCAATGGCTTTGCTCTTTTTTTCCTTTTCCTCCTTGTCTTCTTTTTCGGTCTTGGAGGGGGGAATGCTTTTCCAAGGCTGCCGAATGTACACGACAAACTCGGCCCCGCGCGCAGGGTTGCGCGCACCAAAATCGCCGGCACCATTGAAGCGCACGCCATCGACCGAGCGGTACTCGGCCGCAATCGCATTTTCTACTGGCAGCAAGACCAATTCCTTTTTCAAAAATGCCTCACCCTCGGCAGCCAACCTGCGCAGGGGCCTGATATCGTCCATGATCCACAATGCACGCCCAAATGTCGCCACAATGAGGTCATGGTCGCGCGGATGGATTTTGAGGTCCTGCACGGGTACTGCGGGGAAATCTTTTTTCCATTGCGTCCAGTCATTGCCCGCATTCACGCTCACCCACAAACCTTGATCGGTGCCTAGAAATAGAAGGTTTTCCTGCACAGGGTCCTGCACGATCGAGAGGCAATGTCCTTGGACCTTGTCGCCATGCGCGATGCGACGCCACGAGCGCCCAAAATCACGGGTATGGTAGGCATACGGTTCCCAATTGTTGCGACGGTAATCGTTGAGCACCACAAATGCCTCGCCTACATTGATGCTGCTCACATGGATTTGGGGAATCCAAGCGCCACGTGGTGCCTCAGGCAATCGGTCGCTGAGATTCTCCCAATTCTTGCCGCCATCACGGGTGATTTGCAGGTTGCCGTCATCGGTGCCGACCCAAATCAGTCCTTTTTGCAAGGCGCTAGGGGCGATGGCCAAAATGGTGGTGTAATTCTCGGCGGCAGTGGCATCGAGGGTGAGTCCGCCGCTCTTGGCTTGCTTTTGCTTGGTACTGTCATTGGTGGTGAGGTCGGGCGACAGCAGGGTCCAACTGTTGCCAGCGTCGGTGCTGTGGTGTACATATTGGCTTCCAAAAAAGAGGCCATTGTCATCATGGGGATCGAGCGCGAGTGCTGCATTCCAATTGAAGCGCAATCGCTTGCCCTCGGGATGCAAAGGCCGTATGCCGACCGTCTCGCCCGTCTCCTTGTTCAAGCGATTGAGTTCGCCACCTTGCGACATCGCATACAATATCTGTGGTGCATTTCGCTTGGCAGCCATGTCAAATCCGTCGCCAAACAGCACCTCTCGCCAATGATAATTGCGTATGCCACCCATGGCCCAGACCTCCGACGGGCCGACCCAGCTGCCATTGTCTTGCAAGCCACCCATGATATTGTAGGGCGTCGCCATGTCATAATCGACGTGGTAAAATTGCCCGACAGGCAGATTTTCCACAAATGCCCATGTCTTGCCGCGGTCTTGGGTGATGGCGAGGCCGCCGTCATTGCCGTCGATCATGTAGTCGGGATTGCGCGGGTCGATCCACCAGGCATGGTGGTCGGGATGCACGGTATTGTAGCCGATCAAGTTGGCGAATGTCTTGCCGCCGTCTTCGCTCTGCGAGACGATGCTCCAGAGGTTGTAAATGCGGTTTTCATTGGAGGGATCGACATAAAATTCGGCATAATAAAAGGGGCGGTTCCCGATGTCGGTGTCGGCGCGCTTTTTCCAAGAAAACCCACCATCGTCTGAGCGGTAAAGGGCTGTCGCCTTGGCCTCGACGAGGGCATAGACGACATTGGGGCGCGAGGCAGAAATGCCGAGGCCGATGCGACCCAATTGCCCGACGGGGAGTCCGTTTTTGTCATCTTGACGCTGCCAAGTCTTGCCGCCGTCGAGGGTCATATAGAGCCCCGAGCCACGGCCACCCGATGTGAAAAACCAAGGTTCGCGGTGATATTCCCACATGGCCGCGAGCAGTTTGTTGGGGTTGCTCGGGTCCATCACGAGGTCTGCACAACCTGTCGTGTCGTTCACAAACAAGACCTTTTCCCAGGTCTCGCCACTGTTGATGGTTTTGAAAATACCGCGCTCGGGATTGGGTCCCCAGGCGCTTCCCATTGCTGCAGCATACACGACATTCTCATGCTGCGGATCGATGATGATGCGGTGGATGCTGCGTGTATTTTCCAAGCCCATGCATTTCCAGGAACGCCCCGCGTCGAGGCTACGGTAAATGCCTTTGCCATGGTTTTGGGAGTTGCGTGGATTGCCCTCGCCTGTGCCAGCCCAGACCACGCTGGCATTGGAGGGCGCGACAGCAACAGCACCGATCGATTGCACAGCCTCTCGGTCAAAAATCGGCCGCCAACTCGTGCCAGCATTTTCGCTTTTCCACAATCCACCCGAGGCCGTGCCCACATAGAGCACAGGATTGGGGGTATTGGCGGCGGCGATGCTCGTGACGCGCCCGCTCATGCCTGCGGGGCCGATGTTGCGAATTTTGAGGGATTCAAACTTTGCAAGGTCGATCGGCTGTGCCAGCACCATCGCTGGCAAGCAAATCAAGAAGGTCAAAACAGGCCAGAATTGCAATTGCAGGGCTTTGATGCGCATTTCGGGATAATATGTGTTGGCAATTTACCCAGATCTGTGCACTTCGCAAATGCCTGTTCGCCAATGCGTCGCTTGCGCTACACGCGTGATGCAACTAGATGAGGGGGTAGGCATGCATGCGCGGCTAGCCGTCGCAACCATTCGTCCTTCAAAACGGCCGCTTGGGGGCACGCATCCAAGAGCGCACAAATACATAGCCACAACCCAAAGCGCAGACCACGAGACCAAGTGACTCACGCGCAAATTCGACCGCAGGGCGGCTGTCCATTTTACCCATGAGCCCGATGTATTTGTCAGGCCACAACAAAAAGGCCCCCACGAGCGCTGCAACCATCGGCAGGAGACTCACGACGACCGAAAGCCGCATGCGAATGCTCACAAGGTGCAGCACGACCATGAATCCATACACCAAAATCCACGTAAGCGGGTCAGGGTCATTGTATTGAACGATGGCAAATGCCACAAACATCAACGCCAACAAGATGCCTATTACCGTATGTAGGCGATTTTCCATGGTGCAAATTTAGGACTTTTGAGTTTTGCCCTTCGCGAAATCTATCTAAACGTCGTTTCCGTTCGTCGGGCCTCCCCACAACTGGCGGGGAGGCCCGTTTTAAACAAAGGCGTTTCCGTTCGTTGGGCCTCCCCGCAACTGCTGGGGAGGCCCCGCGAACGCGTGCAGGCGAGGGTG
>JANORP010000351.1:0-18126 GCA_031415375.1 Bacteroidota bacterium
AGAGGCCCGACGAACGGTTAACCCCGCTGTTATGGGGAGACCCGACCAATGATTACCCCGCAATTGCGATCATAGCCGTTCGTCGGGCCTACCCAGTAGTTGTGGGGAGGCCCAACGAACAGTTACCCAGCTGTTATGGGGAGGCCCAACGAACGGTTACCCAACCGCCACCAAAACCAAGGCAATCTTTGGAGAACACCACGCTGCCCCCAAAACAGCCCGTCGACGCATCGACGCGCGCGTCCTGAGAAGCGCATTCCCTTTTGCGACCCTCGTTTTTAGGCGTACCTTTGCCCAAAATTGAGTCGATGACCAGAAAAGTCCATTGTGCGTTTGATGACGAGGGCGTCTATGTTTACCAGTCCCTCAACCCCACGATAGTGAAGTTGGCAGAGGAGACTGGCACTTTTGGCAAAAATTTTGACTTGGGGCGCACCAGTTGGATGAAGCCCAACTTTGCTTGGCATTTGCACCGCGCCTATGTCGGCAACAAAAACCGCATGTTGGCGATCGCCCGTGTGAAGCTGCACCATTGGGCTTGGTTGGAGATTTTGGAAAATAGTGTGGCCTCGCACTACGACGACAATCTCCATGGCGACAAGATGCGCTGGCAGATCGACCTCAAGCGCGCGCAAGTCATCAGCCAATGGGATCCCGAGCGCGGCTTGGACGGCAAGCAACTTGGCCGTCAATCGATCCAACTCGGCCTGAAAGCAGCCATTTTGCCCGACTACGTCGCACGTTACATCATACGTGTAGAGGATGCCTCACCACTCGCAAGCACCATCGCCCAGCTCGCCAAGGCAGGGCAGATGGAGTTTCCCCCCATCCCCGAGGAGCGCGAATACCCCATAGAGGAGTCGCTGTCGATTTTGCTGGGATGCAGGGATGCGGATTGATCTTGCAAACATGGCCCTTTAGGGCGATCAGGCCCACATTGCCCAGCCTTCGCAAAGAAAATTTTCACCTCCAGAGATAATTCCTATCTTTGCCACGGAGATGTGCCAGAGCGGTCGAACGGGTCGCACTCGAAATGCGAAGTATGGGCAACTGTACCAGGGGTTCGAATCCCTTCATCTCCGCCAAAAGCCTCCTAGAGTACCTCTAAGAGGCTTTTTGATGTTGGTAGCGTCAATTTTGCGCCAGCTTGGGCGATGGGGAAATGAATTCTCGCCTACCTTGATCCTAATGCTGTGTGGAATTGTTGCGCACTATCTATTCCAATAGAAGCGAGTGGTGAAGCGATCAATCGACAACTGAGGTCAAAAATGAGATATCCCCCTCGCAGCATTGGCTTGCAACGAGGGGGATATTTGATCTCGGCAATCGAAAGTCACGCCGACAAAATCGGCATTTGCGACCGACAGCTTATTGCTTTACAAACCTGCTTTGTGACCAGAGGCCATTGGCGAGCTTTGCACGTACAAAATAGCAGCCATTGGCAAGTGTGCTCACATCAACGGTGGCTCCGTTGGCGGCAAGTGACAGCGTCGTCGTGCGCCCCAAGGCATCGATGATGAGCATTTCGCTCACGGGCTCAGTCGAGGCGATGCGCAATACATCATGCGCAGGATTGGGATAGAGCGTAATGCCTGCTGACGCAGCCTCGGGCGCAACTGCGGTGACCGAGCCATATTTGACGCTGGCAAATTGTGCGTTGTCGCATTCCAATTCTGCGATTTCGCCGATATTAGGTTGGAGCAACGTGTTCAGTGTGTTGGATACCGTAGCGTAGCTGTACAAGGCATAGGTTTGATTGGTGTCGATGGCCATCAAGATCATGCTGCTGTTGGTCTGATCATAAGTTGTGGTCGTCATCAGATAACCGATCAGTTGCTGGAAATCTGCCTCTAGCGTGAATACTCCAGTCAGGGTGTCGATCTGATGGAGTTGCAGGTGCCATGATAGGGCAGTGTCGCTCCCCAATGAATACAGGATATTGTACTCATTGTCATACTCCAGCGTGAATGGATTGATAGAGGCGCTTATCGGGAGGAAACTGGGTGTGAAACCTGTGCCACGTGTAGGGATCGAGACCAATACAGTCATGCCCAGTGTATCGATGCCCAGGGAGTAATAGGTTCCGGAGTTGGAGTTGTAGCAGTTGGCATCGGCGTAGAAGCCCACAATCGATGGCAACAAGCCAAGGATTACCTCTGTCGAATCGAGGATGTTGTAGCTCACAAATTCGGTTTGATAGCCGATGTAAGCGCCGAGCGAGTCATACAGCGATGTTCCACGCACCGAATAAATCTTGCCATTTGACATATCGACTTCGGTGTTGAAAGTCATTCCGCTATTGTTGAGCTCAGAGAAGCTAGCGGGCGAGAAACCGACACGGCACGTTTGAACGGAGCCATCGAAATAATAGCTGGCATTCACCGCATCATAGACAGAAGAACCCATCACAGATCCTGGTTGTGTCGTCACAACCGAGTCCAGAATCGTGCCCGCATTGGCATCCCAACGAATCACGCTGGCAAGCCCAGTCGTCTGATTGTTGTTGATGCCGATCAGGACGGTCTGTGCTTGAACGGTGAATGAAAGGGAAAGAAGAGCAAACAGGAGGAAAAGGGCTTTCTGCATTTTAGAAGTTGAAAGGTGGTAATTGGAAAAGGATATTGAAAACGAACAATGAAAATTGGGAGTCAAAGCTTGATGAATTTTCCTTGCGTCCAGCTGCCATCGGCGAGTTGGCTCCGCAAGGTGTAATATCCAGGTGTAGGCACGGAATCCAACAAATTACCTGTGTTTGCATTCCATCGCATGACTTTGATCGTGCTTGTTCCAAGATCGGATATGGCACCTGCGATGGTGATCTGCGCCGAGAGGGAATGTGAAACAAGCAGTAGCGCAACAAGGAAAAGGTGATGTTTCAACATGTGTTTTGATTAACTTTTATAAATATATGTTAAACAAAATGGATTGCAAGTTTTTGGATGAAAAAATAATTTTTGATTCCTAGCGGCTTCAAAGTTCGTGTGAAGTAGCTGTCGAACGAACTCAGTACGTCATCCTGATGGGTAAGGAAACGGGATCGTCAATGATTGGTGCCGATTGTGCGATAGACAAATGTTAGAAAAGTGTATTGGTTTGAGTCTATTCTGCAAGCGATGGATGCCGACATTCCATAAAAATCTTGCAAATGTTGTCTTAGGTCTATTTTTGTCCACGCGATCATGAAAATTTTCGTTTTGGTAATTTTTTTGTTACATTTATAAGTGTAAGTATTTATTCAATTTAGGCAAGAAAATTGAGCGTCTGGTGAAAAAGCGATGTTTTACCTCTTTGTTCGTTTTGGGTAGGTTGGGATGGACTTGTGTGACTTCCCACGCGCAAACCAATTCTCTTGACAGAGTTAGCGATTCATTGAATGGTAGGGCTTTAGGTGCAAACAGCAGCCGAGCTGCGCAAAACTTCGGCGACCAATTGGGCGCTGGGATGGAGACCATGCGCATTTGTTTTGCCGATGTTTTCAGGAAGCGCTTGCATTTGTACCCGATCATTCAGTTCCATCAGTTCCTGAGCCTACTGTATTGGGTGGTCAAGCTAAGGCCGCTGCAATCGACCGCGATTGTCCTTCAACAACTAAAAAATCAATCACTAAATTTTATACAATGAAAGTTTTTATGAAACGTTTTTTTGCCGTCGCGCTCCTATTGGTTGCGTTTGGCAGCTTGTCTTTTGCCCAAAACGGGAATGGAAATGGCAACAACAATCAGCTTATTGGTCGCGCCATTGGTGCTTTTAATGGCGGTTGTGCAGGTCCATCGATCGGCCCTTTGGATGGTAGCGTGGAAACAGTCGGCATCTGCTTTGCCGGTGGTTTCATCACGCGTGTACTGCTCTATCGCCATGTGAATTGCCAGCAGGTAGATTGCCTAGCGATTCGCTTTGCGCCAATCGGCTATGTGGACTTTGATTGTGACAACAACGTGATCAATGTCAGCTGTTTGTGGCCCTAATCCAGCGACCAGTTAGGATGTAAAAAAAAGGCGAACATCGAGGTTCGCCTTTTTTTATTCGCGTGAGGCGCTATGCCTATCGCTGAATGAGGACTGGCTGGTGTGCACTGCCATAGTCTGTCGTGAGAAACACTGCATAGTAGCCCTGCGCCAAGGGCTGATGGTAGCGTAGGCGATGGCTCCCCGCTTCGCGCCAGCCTTCATCGACCACCTGCACCAATTGCCCATGGTGGTTGCGCAATTCGAGGCGCACATTGCCTGCAACGGGCAACTCCATCTTGAATTCCAACCGACCATCGCTAGGAGTGGGGAGCACTTGCAATTGAGGCATTTGCAGCATGGAAATGGGAGCATAGATGCCCACGGGGACCGTCACATCAAATGCGCCAGCCTCAGCAACTGCACTATGCTCCAGTTGTGCAAGGCGTGCCATGGTCGTCACAATCGCCCGCACATTCTTCACATAGAAATTCATGTCGATCGCGCCGACCGTGTCGTTTTGCGTGTGGTAGTTGGGATTGCGGAAATTGGCGCCGTCGCTGAAGAAGATGGCCGGCACGCCGATGTCCCAAAATGCTGCATGGTCGCTGCGGCGCAGATCGACCGTGAGCAGGCCCGTACCAGGGGTCACCAGTGTGCTGACCTTGAGCGAGGGCACATGTGCCGCAGCGGTCGAGACAAACACTGTGTCTAGCCAGCTAGAGGCGGTATTGACGATGCTCGTGATGAAGTTGCCACGAAACGAATCTGCCGCAACAGCATTGTAGGCGACCGGAAAGAGGATGTTGAAGCCTGATGGCATCACCTGTGAGTTCACGGCCTCGCTGTAGTAGCCCACGCAGTCCATGTTGAGCAAGCCTTTGGGCTGCTCCCAATCTGGGATGCCGTTGGCGACATATTGGAAGCTGCCGATGAGGCCAGCCTCTTCCAAATCAAAATAGAAAAAGCGCAGCGATTCCTTCGTCTGGAAATTGGAGAGCACCCGAATGGCCTCACTCACACAGGCCACGGCTGTTGCATTGTCGTCGCCGCCCGGCGCATTGTTCACGGTGTCAAAATGCCCAGATATCTGCCAGCAGGCGCTATCGCGTCGCGTGCCCGACCTGCGACCGATCACATTTTCACAGACATAGTTTCCAAACGACGCACCGTGACGATAGGGGTGGAGGGCATATTGGGCCATCAGTGCTTCCAAGGAATCCTTGGTAGCCTCCAGTTTCGGGAGCCCAGAGCTGCGGTGGCGCACGCCCTCGAGCGCAAGTAAGTCATGATGCAGGCGGGTGCTGTCGATCAAGTCGGTGACGTTTTGCAGATCCACGGTCTGTCGATCGTCGGCGACCACACGCAAGCGATAGTTGGCCAATCCTGCGCCGTAGGCAGACAATGTGCTTGGCACATAATGCCAGCTCAGCAGCTTCCCTGCCCCAGCCGCGATAGGAAAACCATGGTCCCCAGAGAGCGAGTCGATGGCTACGCGCCACGAACGGCCAGAATCTGCCGAGACTTGGATCCAGATTTCCATTGCATCACCCTCGGCATCGCCGAGGTCATAGCTTACATCTACCCGGTGGTTGGCAGTATCGGCCACAAGGCTAATATTTGAGAGGGTGGGAATGGCATTTTGGGCGCATAGGTGAAGGCCAAGGCAGCCCAGTCCAGCCAGCAACGTATATCTAAACCTCGATTTCATTCGAAAAGATAGTAAAATTCCCTTAGAGAGAGAAATCAAGCCCTGAGACCACCCAAAAAAACTTTGCCAACTCCGATTTCTTTTTAACTTTGCCCCGGAGGTTTGGCAGAGCGGTCGAATGCGGCGGTCTTGAAAACCGTTGTGGGGCAACTCACCGGGGGTTCGAATCCCTCAGCCTCCGCTCAAAAGCGACAACATCGTAAGGTGGCGTCGCTTTTTTATTTGGTGCTGTTGCGAGCTCAGTGAACCAATTGATGAACGCAACGAAAACGTCGATGCCGCCAAGGCAGGCAGCCCCAAGCAATCTGTTCACCTAAGATTTTTGTGATCGCAGCCGAAAAACGCACCCCATTCCACGATTTTTGGGTGTAAACAATTACTCTAGGACTTGAAATTGACATGTTGATAAATATTTTGTGCGATTTGACCAATTGCGACATCATTGTAATGTTTGATCTATATATTTGACTTTCGGCTTAAAGCCGGATGCGATCTGAAATACTGAAAATATAAAATAATAGTTTGTGTGCGTGTGCCAGATGGTGCATGTGCGATAGAATATTGGTCAGTTTGGCCAGTATGTGAATTTCTGCAAATGGTATGAGCGGTTGCCGAAAAGCTCTGATAGAGTAGGCGAGATTTTTTTAACGACGTAAAAAATGAAAAAAGTAAACACATTTTGGAAAATTCGAAGGAGCATTTGGTGCTGCCTTGCCCTTTTGGGGGCTTTGGGGAGCACTGCATTTGCGCAACCCGTGGTGACCGTGCCAGCAACCTGTGAAGTGATTGTGACAGGCACTGGTACTGGCGTGGCCTTGGGCTTCGGCGGTAAGGTGGGCAGTGGCGGTGTCGTGGCGATGCCCGATCCTTTTGATATTGCAGGTGCGGCGGGCAACTTTACGATCATCCCCAACGCTACAACCGGACATGGCTGGACCATGAGGGGCGATTTGTCGATTCAGACAAGTGCTGGGATCATATCAGGAGGTGTCGGTTTGGTTCAAAACATCGAGTCTTTTAACAAGAATCCACGTCCCACAGAGGGAATTTTACCTTCAGTCTCAACCTTGGCCCGGAGCCTAGGGCGTGTGACCATCGGTTATACGCTCGCGCCTTGCAACGCTGCGATCAGTTTCGACGTTTATAAGCGGTATCCAAATACGGGCTCTGGCGCAGGTTACGTGCCCCCTGTCATTGGACCGTCCTGCTGGGATCCAAACACGGTCGTCACCTACTCGGTCGATGCAGTGGCATCCGACAACTTGACAGATGCCATTGGGACCGACAAGTACTATTGGCAGGTTACCAATGGTATTACAACTATCTCGCTAACGACGGCGCCATCCTATATTTCCTCAGATGGCAGCTCGATTACATTCACCACGCCAGCGGTCATCACGGGCATCTGGACAGTGAAATGCGCATACGGCAGAGCAAATCCTTGGGACGGCGACGTGATCGCCTTTGCGAGCCACACCACCGTTGTCTCCAAAACCATCGGCACACCTGTTTCCATCACCTGGACCGCAGCTCCTCCAAGCTGCCTGAATACCAACCTCACAACCTTTACGGCTACCGTGAGTCCACTTGTGGGCTATAATTATAGCTGGTCTTATGTAGGTAGTGGAACCCCAACCGTGGTCGGCAGCGGCACGCAGGGCCAAACGGTGACCGTGAACGGCATGAACAGCAACCCTGGCAATTTGGTCTTGACCGTCACCAACACGGTCGGAGCTTGTCCTGCAACCCAGGTGTTTCAGTACCCTGTCGAGCGCAACTTTGTCGCTCCATTTGTACTCACGACGGTGCCTGCATCGCCCACTTGTTTGATCGCTGGAGCTACGTTTACTGTGAGCCTGCCCGCAACGGCACAGCTGAACAATACCACTTGGACCATGCCCTCTGGCTGGACATTTGTACCCAGCAATGTACAAGCCTCGATCATCACTGTGACAATCCCGCTTGCGGCGCTCGGCGGTCAATACACGCTCACTGCCAAAAGCACCGCCTGCCCGACTGGCATCATCTCTTTGGTGATTTTTGTCAAGCCTGTACCTGTCTTCACGGCGGGACCTATTTGCATTGCCGCAGGTAGCACGACTCCGGTCGTATATACGGTAAGTGCACCTGGCCCTGGCCCATTCACCTATACTTGGACCATTCCTGTCGGCTGGACAGGCACGAGCACCACCAATACCATCACTGTCACACCCAACGGTACTTCGGTAGGCAACGTCACGTGCAATGTTTGCACGGGCACCTGCTGTACCTCGATCCTGCGCACGGTTGGTTTTAATCCCGTCACGCCGACGATCATTTCCCCGACTTGCTACAACGTAGGCTTGCCAGGTACGGCTATCTTCTCGATCGCTGCGCCAGTTGCAGGGACCTATACCTGGACGGTGACCCCCGCATTTGGTACGGCTACTGTCTTTACAGGCACCACGTTCACCGTGACTACGGTAGGCACCGCAGGTACTTTTACCAATGCTGTGACCGTGACCCACTCCACCACGGGTTGCGGCTCGACTGTACCTGTCACGGTTTCCCCTACGCTCACTCCCAATGGTTCTTTGAACATCACGTCAGGCACAGGATTTCAAGTGCTTTCTGTGGTCGGTGCAACAGGCTCGCCTACCTACCAATGGCTGCAAAATTGCGGTGTGGCAGGTCAAGTGGTCTGCGTGGGTTGCGGTACGGGTGCCAACGTCTTGCTAGCCAATGCAGCCACAGGCGGCCAATGGGGCGCTTTTGTGATCTCTGCCGGTTGCACCACGCGTGTGTGTACGACCACGGTCTTTGGAAACCGCCTTGCGAACCCCGGTGCTGCCACCGAGGGTGAGACGGTCGATGCCTTGGCCAATGAGGTCTCGCTCTCGCCCAATCCCAACGGAGGTGAGTTTGAAATTCGTGTGGCGACTGTCCAAACGAATGGCGAAATGATCATGTTCAACGCATTTGGCCAGCAGGTGTTCTCAGGCAAGTTGAGGTCGGGCAACAACCGCTTCAACCAAAGTCAGCTCGCTAGCGGCATGTATTTCTTGCACATCACCATCGATGGCAAAGTCTCCACCAAGAAAATGGAGATACAGCATTGATCATGCGCTAATAGGTTGACGCCGTCGGCCTAATCATCCAAGACTCCCAGTGTCGCAGGCATCTAGAACCGTAAGTCTAGCGCCCTCGATGCTGGGAGTTTTTTCATCGGCTTGAGCCTGTTCAAAAGGCTTCATACAACACCTTGGCAAGGCAGGTGAGCCCAAAGCCAAGCGAGAAATAGCCCCACCATTTCACCTTTCTAGCGTTTTTCCCAAATCGATGTGTATCCGCTAGCTCCTATCTAGCTGACAATCAATCCGACAGCGTTGCAGCCACGTCGCATCCCAGATGTCAGGCGCGCGGGTAGCATGAATGACTGCAAATTGATTTGAAATCTTTCATCAATATTTTGCGTGGTGAATCAGCCTTATGGAGCAAATTTCTGCGGGTCTGAATTTTGCAAAAACATGACTTATTGGTCAGTAATTATTTAAAAAATTGAATAAACATCAATTGTTTTAAAGATTTACTTTGCTGTTTGTAAATTTTTTGTTGCAGTGGATTGTCAGCTATTCCCAATAAAACGCAACTATTGGTTTTGATAAAAATGAATAAAGCTGGAAATTTCTAACATCAAAATTTGGTAAAGGCATCAATCAACAACAGTTTTAGCCCGGATCAGTATCTGGGCTATTTTTTTGGTGGGTGCGAGCGACGCTCATCGATCAAGTCGCTTTCGCGGCGGCGCTCAATCTCGCCATCGGTTTTCTCATCGGGCTCCCCGACCATATTGCCCGATGCCGCCAAGATCGCCGCATTCAGTTCAAAGCCGATCAGTAGCACGATCGAGATCCAATAAAACCATACCATGAGCACCATGATGGCGCTCAAGCTACCGTAGATCTTGTTGTAATTGGTAAACTGCGCAAAAAACATCCGAAATGCCGTCACGGCTACCAAGATCATCACGCTTCCGGCAATGGCGCCCGGGGACAAAAAACGGCCGCGTTTGCGGGTATTTGGTCCCAGCCAATAGAGCAATGCCACGGCAAGCAGCAGCGCGACATAGATCATTACCCAAAACCCTGCCCTGATCATAAAGCTTTCCCAGCTGCCACCGACGATCATGCCATGCTTTTCAAAGTAATGGATCGACACCTCTTGCAAAACCATCAAGGCGATCGTCCCCAAAAAAATCACCAGCATGCCCAGTAGCAAGATGAGCGCTACAAAGTTGAACACAAAGACATTGCGACGCGCAAAGTGGTGGCTGTCTTTGCTGAAGGCGCTCATCATCACCTTGATCCCTCCCATGGTGCTAAACAGCAAGAGGGCAATGTTGATCGAGATGAGGCCCGCAGAGGGTTTTGAAAAAAATTCACCGAGTATGTTGTCGATGAAACCCATGCTGTCACCCGGGATCACAGCCGACATGAGGCCGCGCACCTGTGCCTGCAAGTTGTCCACGGGGATCACAGGAACGAGTGTGAAAATCAAAATCAAGCCTGGAAATACCCCAAAAAAGAAGCGGTAGGCCATCGCCATTGCATTGAGCGTGAAGCGCTGATGGGTCATGCCTTTGTAAAAAAAGACAAGGATATCTGCCAAGCCTGCGCGTCCCAAGAAACGTGGGCGAATGCGGTTGAGGCGTGCACGCAGCACCTCCCATTTGGCAATGACCATGGATCGAACCTGCTGTATGCGGTCTTTTATGCGCATGGGCGCTCAAGATGGTTGCTGCCCGCATCACCTGCGCATGCGATTCGATTGGCCGTCATGGAGTCGCAGCGTCTCATTTGAAAACCTTTTGTTTGTTGAGTGCAGCCTGGTATTCCCGGGCGTATTGCATGTGTTGCGACAAGGTCTTGGAAAAGTTGTGGTGACCCGAGAAGTCGGCCTTGGCACACATGAAAATGTAGTTGTGCTTTTCGGGATTCAAGACGCCTTCGATCGCCGTGAGTTCAGGGTTGTTGATCGGGCCAGGAGGCAAGCCTGCATACATATAAGTATTGTAGGGGCTGTCGATGAGCTTGTGCTCATTGAGCACGCGCTTGATCGTGAAATCATTGGCGGCATAGATGAGCGTCGGGTCGGCTTGGAGGGGAATGTTGTTGTGCAGGCGATTGAGATAGAGGCCCGCAACGGTGGGGCGCTCGTCGGCCATATAGGTCTCGGCTTGCACGATGGAGGCCAGCGTCATCACCTCATGGATGCTCAGCCCTTGGGCCTCGGCCTTGGCTTTGCGGTCGGCATTCCAAAAAGCATCAAAATTGGTCTTGAGCTTCGCAAAGAGATCCTTTTCCGTGAGCGTCCAATAGACGAAATAGGTATTGGGGATGAGGAGATTGCGTACGGTCTTGGGCTCTACGCCGTAAGCTTTTAAAAATTCCTTGTCGCGCATCTTGCTGGATAGGCTTGCCGAGTCCAGATCTACTTGGCGGGCCACTTCTCCAGCCACCTCGTCGATTGTGCGATGAGACCCTATGCGCATTTTCATCTCGTCTTGGTCGCCTGCGCGCAACTTCTCCACGAGTTTCCAGTTGGTCATGCCGCGCTTGATCTCATAGCGGCCAGGTTTTACCAAGCGGTCATACTTCCTGATCTTGGCTACCTGTTCAAAACTGGAAATGCTTTGCAAAACCTGCTTGGATTCCAGCTCTGAAAGCACATATTGGAAATTGCTGCCACGAGGGATGTGCAAAGCAAAGCCGCTCTTGATCCCAGGATTGATATTGTCCCGAAACCCTTGCCAATAGACAATGGCTGCACCTGCGGCACCCACAAGGCCCACCACCAAAAAGGTGTATTTGAGAAATTTGCGCATCGATCACGGCCGCGATCAGACGCGGAAGGTGGTGTCGATCTGGGCTTGCCAAGCAAGCATGCCACCCGTAAGATTCCGTACTTGGGTAAAGCCTTGGCTACGCAGGTAACCTGCGATATTGCCGCTACGGCCACCACTGCGGCAGCAGATCACCAGCTCTTGATCCTTGTGGGAAGCGAGGTCGGTCAGGCGACCGGGGATCTCGCCCATGGGGATGTTTTCGGCGGCGATGTGATCGGTTTCATACTCGTGTATCTCGCGCACGTCGATGATGCGTGGTGCATGGCCGCCAGCGAGGCGCTCGTTCAATTCTTTCACTGAAATGTCGCTCATGGGAATTGCGTTTTAGGGGTGAATAGAAAATGAAATTTACACATTAAACCTGAAGTGCATGATATCGCCGTCTTGGACGACATATTCCTTGCCTTCGACCGACATCTTGCCAGCTTCTTTCACAGCTGCCTCTGAGCGGTATTGCACGTAGTCGTTGTATTTGATCACCTCTGCACGGATAAAGCCTTTCTCAAAGTCGGTGTGGATCACGCCAGCGGCCTGTGGAGCCTTGAAACCCTTGTGGATCGTCCAGGCACGCACTTCTTTCACGCCAGCTGTGAAATAGGTCTGCAGGTCTAGCATGTGATAAGCCTTGCGAATGAGCACATTCAAGCCTGGCTCAGTGAGACCAGCATCTTCCAAGAATGCTTTGCGCTCCTCTAGCTCGTCAAACTGTCCCAGTTCCTCCTCAAAAGCGGCGCAGATCGTCATGACCTCGGCGCCTTCTTTTTCGGCGACTCCGCGCACTTGCTCCACAAATGCATTGCCACTGACCATGGCGGCTTCATCGACATTGCAGCAATAGAGCACGGGTTTTTTGGTGATGAGGCCCAAGTCATCCACCACTTCCCAATCCTCTTCGGGCAGGTCCAGGGTACGGGCATTGAGGCCGAGCAATACGTGGGCGATGATCATTTTCACAACCTCCACATGTTTCAGCGCTTCTTTGTTGCCGCCTTTGGTGAGCTTCTGCACCTTCTCAAGCTTTTTCTCCAAGAGGTCGAGGTCTTTGAGTTGCAGCTCTAGGTCAATGATCTCCTTGTCGCGGATCGGGTTCACATTGCCCTCGACGTGGATGATATTGTCATTTTCAAAACAGCGCAACACGTGGATGATGGCTTCGCATTCGCGGATCGTGCCGAGGAACTGATTGCCGAGGCCCTCGCCTCTGCTAGCGCCCTTGACGAGGCCTGCGATGTCCACGATTTTCACAACGGCAGGCTGCACAGCCTTGGGTTGCACGATCTCGATGAGCTTGTCGAGGCGCGGATCAGGCACAGAGACCATGCCGATATTGGGCTCGATCGTGCAGAAAGGAAAATTTGCCGCCTCGGCCTTGGCTGAGGACAGGGAGTTGAAAAGGGTCGATTTACCGACGTTTGGGAGGCCAACTATGCCGCATTTGAAGCCCATGTATGCTTTTTTAGCGTTGCTGAAGGAAAAGAAGGAGGGCTTGACTGAAGTAGCGACCCTCGTAACAGGCTGCAAAAATAGCAAAAATGTGCAGGCTTTTGGAAGGACCTGCACATTTCGATATTTGTATAGTAAAGACTGATCAGTCTTCCCAGCGTGTGCTCACATCGTCTTGACGGCCATAGGGGGCACGGGGCTCGGCTGCAATGCGGGGCACGCTATTGTCGCCATCTTCCTCCTCGTCATAGTAATGCTCACGATCAAATTCATCGTAATTGTAATCGGGCATCAAGTTGGTCTTGACATGATCGATGGTTTCATTGAGGCAGGTCATGAACTTGTTGAAGTCTTCTTTGTACAAGAAGATCTTGTGTTTGTCATAGCCTTCGCCATTGAGCCGCCGCTTGCTTTCGGTGATCGTGATATAGTAGTCGCTGGACCGAGTCTCCTTGACATCAAAGAAATAGGTGCGCTTACCGGCTCTGATTTTGGTCGAGTAAACCTCGGCCCTGTTGTTGCTAGAATTATCCACTGCTCTCCCTACGTTTTATATTCTCGTTCAACAAATATAAAATTTCTTTCCCGTTCTACAACAATAAAAAAGGGTGAAATCAGAGAGTCTAAAACATTTTAGCAACAAAATTGTTACTTCTTGCAAAGCTGTTCTGCCAATTTCAGGACGGCTTTTCCCCACTAAGGGGTCTTTTTTAAGCGAATAAGAAATGGCACGATGATATACACTGAGATCACACCCAACCCAGCTACGCTGAAGTTTGTCACCCAAAAAATCCTTTTGCCCAAAGGAAGTTCTGATTTCCCCACTTTGGAGGCCGCACAGCAGTCTCCTTTGGCCAAGCAAGTGTTTGAACTCGCATTTGTTACCTCTGTTTTCATCAGTGCCAACTATGTCACGGTGACCAAAGGGAGCGACGCAACTTGGGAATCTGCCATTCCACCGATCAAAAAGGCGATTGCCGCATTTTTGGAAACGGGGCAGCCCGCCATTTTGGGCCTGGACGATGCCACCGAGGAGGTCGTTGGCGATGAAGATGAGACGGTGCAACGCATCAAGCAGTTGCTCGACGACAACATTCGCCCAGCTGTAGCCATGGATGGCGGCGATGTGATCTTCGATAGCTTTATCGATGGAATCGTACGCTTAAAAATGCAGGGATCATGCTCAGGTTGTCCTTCATCTGCCATGACCCTCAAAATGGGCATCGAGGGTCTGCTCACACGCATGGTGCCTGGCGTCATGTCTGTGGAGGCTGTCTAGAAGAATTGAGAATTGACAATGGTCAATTCTCAATTCTCAATTCCCCAACCAATAGCCACCCGAGGCACGATTGACCTCCCCCAAAAGCTTGGGGATTTTTGCTTGGAGTTCGTTGAGTTTCAACTCAGCCTCAATGAGCTTTTGCTCGCGGCTGTTGATCAAGAAGATGGAGCTTTCGCCCAGTTGGAAACGTTCAGTTTCAGCATTGACCAGCCGCAAGTAGTTTGTCACCATATCTCGGTAAAGCACGACTTGGGCAGCGATGGCCACCATCTGCTGCGACAGTGCACCGACTTTGTTTCTCAGCTCGACTTGCTTGCGGTCCTGTTGCAATTGCACTTCTTGGATATTGATGCGTGTGAGCTCCAAGTAGCCACGCTGCTTGCGCAAAAATAGCGGGAAACTAAACTTGATGCCATACTTGAGATTAGAGGCAGGGGCGAGGTTGCCGAGCAATTCATTGCCGGCAGGCGCTGCGGTGAGGGCTTGGTACTTCAGGATGATCTCAGGTTTGAGCTGCTCTTTGCGCCAGCGCTCCTCAATCACGAGTTGATCTTCCTGAAATTGGTAGTACAATATGTCTGGGTGATCCTGCAACAGGCTGTCTAGTACGCCTTCGGGCAGTATGGGCAAGGCATTGGCATCCGAATTTTGGATCGTCTGTGGTTTCAGCGTCGCAAGAAACTCCACGGGCCTTCCCTCGGGATCCCAAAGGTAATTGTTGAGCATCCTACTGGATTTGATGAGCTCTACATCTGCCTCGTTCAGGTTCAGCTCACGGTTTTGCACTTGTAGATAGGCCTCCAATGTGTCGATGGCAGGATTTTCACCACGCTCATAGCTGCCGCGCACGGCCTCAAAACGCACTTGGGCGAGGCCCAATGCCTCCAGGTAGGTAGCTTTGTTGGCACACGCCAACCACCACTGCCAGTAAGCGCTTGTTGCGTCTTGGATGAGGTCCAGGAGCATCAACCGTTGCTCGACGAGCGTCGATTGGGCATAGATGGCGGCTTTGCGCAGATCTGCGCGCCGCTGGTCGATGAACAATCCGCGTCCAAGATTGATCTCCAATCCGAGGGCCGCTTGCCCGTTTTTGGGCAGATATTGGCTTTCATCGAGGTAATCGCCGGTGGCTGAGTTGAAGCCCGCATACAATTCGGTTCCAAACCAGGTCGGGATGCGCACGCTACTTTCGAGCACCTGCCAGTAGTTTTTGCCCGCAAATTGCTTGGCATCATAGCCGGCGGCGAGGTAGGGATCAAATGCCCCACGTGCGACGCGCAGGTACTGCGCGCCAGTCTGCCCACGCAAGGCCGCTTGTTTGGCGATGGGATGATTTTCCAAGACCACGCCCAAAAAGTCGGTGTATGTGAGCAGCAGGCTGTCGTCGAGGCCGAGTTGCGCCTCGGCGGCGGGCACTTGGCGATCTACTTGGGCCTGGGTCACCTGCCCGATGGCGCATAGCAGCACAAGGATTCCAACAATGTAGGGTCGCCTCATTTTTGTTTCTTGTTTTTGTCTTCGTCCAATGAGGCCTCGCCCTTGTAAAACAGTGGAGGGAAGCCATTGATCCTACGCCAGAGCTCATACCAGATCGGCACATCATGCAAGATCACCATGCCCTTGACCCCTGAGCCAAATTGTAAAGCCGTTGGCCAGGGCACTTCTTCAGTGCTGGGTACCACGAGCACGCGGTAACCACCATTGGGGCTGATGAACTTGTCGATCGCAAATACCTTGCCTGCAAATGTACCCGTGGATGCACCTGGCCACCCTGAAAAGACGAGTGCTGGCCATCCATCAAAGATGAGCCGCACGTTGTCGCCTTTGTGCACCAGTGGCAGGTCGCGTGGCTGCACATACAACTCGACCGTGAAGTCAGATTCCGCTGGCATGATGCTCACCAGTTCCTCACCCTCTTTGATCGTTTCGCCCAAGCCAGAGCGCAACATGCGGGCGATATAGCCTGTTTGGGGGGCGGTTACAAAGTACAGATCGCGCCGCCGTTGATAATTGCTGTATTGGTTTTCGAGCTTCATCACATTGGCCTCGGCTTCAAACTGACCCGAATTGGCTTCAAAACGATCACTTTGCGCCTTTGCGATCTTGTCGGCATATTCGTTTTCGATACCACGCAGATCGGCCATCGCGTTCAGCAATTCATTGCGGCTGGTGAGCAGCTTGTTTTCATCGGCGATCGCTTTGGCTTGCGTTTCTTGCAGCTTCAATTGGCGCGATTCAAGGTCGGTGAGCGACTTGAGACCCGATTTATAGAGCTGCGTCATCCGTTCATACTGCTTGTCGGCAATATCCAGATTGGTCTTGGCGGCCTCGAAGCTGATCGAGTCACTGGCAATTTTGAGGTGCGCCTGCTTGATTTTGTTATGGGCTTGCTGGAGCTTGATTTGCCGGCTCTCCACCAAAGCGTCGGCCTGACGGTTGAGCGCGCTAGCTTTGCCTTCATAGCTCGTGACCGAGGAAGACTTTGCATCGATCTGCGCTTGTGTCCGCATCAGCAACTGGGGATCCCAATAGTCGTCTTTGATCTCCGAAAGGTGCAAAATCGTATCTCCTTGCTCGACATACTGGCCTTCTTGGACATACCAGTGCTCGATGCGACCCGCAAGGGTGCTGTGGATGGTCTGTGGACGGTGATCGGGTCTCAAGGTCGTGATCGTTCCTTGGCTATCGATGGTCTGGGTCCACGGCACAAACATAAAGGCGATGAGCACACCTACAAGTATGAGGCAGATCGTCGCGATTTGGCGCCCACGTCGCAGAGGCGTCACGCGCCTGATCGACTTGAGCGACACGAGCTTGATGCGGTGCGAGATTTTTTCAGCAGAAATATTCAGCATGGCGATTAAGGTTTTTGGGGTGCTGTTTTCTGGATAGAATGATTGTGTACATACAAGGTCTTAGTGCCAAAATCACAATCCTCGGTGCGGAATGTGGCCAAGATCACTGTACTACCCGGCATATAGGTGTCCAAGTAGGCTATCAATGAGCGCTTTTCGACGGCAGACAATCCCTCAAAGGGTTGGTTGAGCAGCAGAAGCTGGGGGTGAGAGGCCAGCGACCTGGCTAGGATGATCTTGCGACGCACGATCTCAGGCAGGCCATTCACGCCCGATTGCAAAGGGCTTTGCAGTCCCAATCGCTCCTCGCCCAGAAACGTTTCCAGCCCCACTGAAGTGATCAGTGCTAGTACCCGATCGATCGTCACATCCTCAATTCCGAGGGTGATATTTTCCAAAAGTGTCCCCTCAAAAATCTCTTGCAGGGTCGAATATCCACCCACCTTGCTTCGCAAATCCTCAAGTTGAATGTTTTGAAGCGGCAACCCGTTGAAGGAGATGCTGCCCTGATATCCATTGTAAAATCCACTGAGAAGCCTGAAAAAGTGCGCGATAAAGCTATCGTCGGTCGTCACGATATTGGTGCGACTGCCAGGCTCCAACTCTAGCTGTATCGTTTCCAGGACTGCATATCGCTGATCGGGAAATCGCAGGTTCACATCTTTGAGGCTCACAGAGAGGCCCTTTTGGTCTTTGATCGAAGGCACATCCACCCCCAATTCAGATTCCAGCGGCAGGTCGGTCACGCTACCGATTTTTTCCAGCGCAGTCAGCACATCATAGATGTTTTCGACGCTCAGTATCAGCTTTTCCACCGCTCCCAGCAGCAAGATCACCACGATTTCCATCGCCACAAACTGACCGACATTCAATTGGTTGGCAAAGACCAAGAGGCTTCCGATGATGAGCAGTGCAGCAATGATGAGCACTTTGAACGTCAAGATCACCCCATATTCCACCAGCAACACCTTGAACACCTCTAAATATATTTCCACCACCAATAACAA
>JANORP010000352.1:0-2493 GCA_031415375.1 Bacteroidota bacterium
TAGGAAAAATTCGTCGCGAGAAATGCCGCTGGTCGCGTATTTTTGTGGCATGGATTCCACGCTTGGGCAAGTTTCAGGAGAATATTGCGTCGCGTTGCTGTTTTTGGTCGGCGGCGTGCTCTTTTTCGTTGGTGGGCTATTTGCGAGCAAGCTCCTGAGTCCCAATCGCCCCAATCCCGAAAAAAACAGCACCTATGAATGCGGGGAGGATCCCGTCGGCAATGCGCGTATCCAGCTCAACAGTCGTTTCTATGTCGCTGCCTTGATCTTTTTGATCTTCGATGTCGAGGTCATTTTTTTATTCCCTTGGGCGACCGTCTTTGCCGACGTCGCCCTGATACAGCAAGCACCCAACTGGGGTTGGCTTGCATTGGTGGAGGTTTTTCTTTTTGCTGGCATTTTACTCTTGGGCCTCGCCTACGTCTGGGTCAAAGGCGACCTAGACTGGATCAAACCGCAACCCATCGTCCCCAAAAGCCCCGCGAGCATCCCCCAAGAGTTGTATCAAGCCTTCAACCAACAGCAGTGAAGGGTAAAGCAAATGGGCCATTGACGACCTAGCCGTAGCCTAGATTGCCAATGGCCCACGATAGATTTACTTACATCAAAACACGCGGTATGCACTCCAAGTCCTAGACGTTTCATCGTAGATGAAAGCGTAACGGTTGGCGAAGGAGAACCTGAAGCCATCCATTTCTGGGACACCCTCGGTGATGACCGTCGCACCAAGGTATTTGCCTTTGAGGTCAAAGTAGAGGATTTGCCCAGCGTTGAGCTCAAGCACAGCGATCGGGTATTCGTCATTGCCAGTGTAAGCCGCGCAGTAAGGATTAAAATACCAATCGGTATCGCCAGGCGTGCCATGCTGGAAGCGCACTTTTTGTTTGCCGCTCTTGCGGCTCCAATAGCTAAACGAATTGTCCTCGGGGTTCAGCGTGACCAGTTTTTGAATGGCGGGCACATAGGACAGCACCGACTGCTCATTGGGCTGCTTCTGACCCGTGCGGATATTGGTCCATTCCCCCGTCGGCACACCATTGCCGCCGATCTGCATGGAAAACCAACCTTGATCGCCGTAACCATTGGTCTCCAAGCAACGTGTGCTCGGGTTGTACCAGAGACCACGCAAGTCCATGCCACAGGGAATGCTGGTAATCGTCTTGCCATTGGCATCAAACACTTCCATTGGGTAGTCGGCATTGCCAGCGATACAAGTCACATAGAGCTTGAGCTGCGGGATATAGGTCACCGCGCTGGCATTGGTGCCTTCAGCAGACTGGAACTCGTAGGAAAAGGCGAATGTCGCGGTTGCGGCTGGCGCTTGTGCCCAGCTCAATTGCCCCAACAATAAGCCCGCTGCCAGCATTGCTGTGCGGAGCCAAATCGTAAACTGTGTTGTTTTCATATATAGAATGTGGAATAAGCACTGCATTTAGGCGGATTGATGCCCGCCAGCCCAGGGTCACCATACCTTGTAGGCATGCCAGATACGGCTGCTCTTATCATAGAGGAAGGCACGGTCATGGACAAATGAGAAAGCGAATTGCTCCGCTAGCGGAGCGCCTGCTGGCAACTGCACGCTGGCTGTCTGATCGCCGCTGCGGTTGAAAAAGATCAGTTTTCCCAAACTGTATTCCAGCAAGACAAACTCATAATTTTTATGGCCTGTACAGCCTACCGTCGTCGTGTTGACACTTCCGATATCCGTACTGGACCAATCGAGGTTCAAATATTTGATCTTCATGGAATTTTTGCGGGCATACATCGCAAGGCCATCGACCGTGAAATCGAGGTACACGACCTGCCGCTTGGCCACATCGTAGGCACCCACAGAATTGAAGTCGGGTTGACACTGGCTGGCTTCAAAGTTGTCGATCTCAGATCGGCTATCTGCACCGCGCAAAGAAAAGGAGGCCCACCCATATTTCCCCGCACCATTGCCTTCCAGCATGCCTGTCGTGGGGTTGTACCACAGCCCTCGCCAGTCAAATCCCGCATCCGTCTGAAAAACAGCATTGCCCTTACGGTCAAATACTTCCATCGGAAAGGTTTCATTGCCCGCAATCACCGTCACATAAACCTCTCGCTTACCATCCCAGGCAACGGCAGAGGCATTGCTGCCCTCCCCCAAGACCATCGTGTAATTAAAATCTTCCTCGACAGCGCTGGCAGGCGCCTGTGCCGACAAGCCCGTGAACGCGCTCAAGGCCGCCATACAAACGATCACGCACCGCGAAAAGAGCATGTTGAGCGGGGAAAAACGAAGCTTCATCATTGTCATCCAAATATCGAATCCGAAATATCGCACTTAGAAATGCAAACTATGTAGGATAGATACAGTTTAATGTAAAGAAATATGAGTATCCGGAACTTTGACAGTAGCAAAAAAAGCCATGTCATTTCGACCGAAGTCTTGGGGGATTTGCAAGGCTCTGAAGGAGCCGAAGCAAATGCACCAAGACGTAGCGGAGAAATCTAGCGCCTCACGATACA
>JANORP010000353.1:0-21733 GCA_031415375.1 Bacteroidota bacterium
ATGCCCATGTAGTGGAAGGTCGCGAACTTCCACTGCATGCACCAATCACATATTTTTTGGCCATCCCTACCGAATCGGCATGCATCGAATGATTTTGATCCAGAACTGAGGCTATTCCTGCACGGAGGGCGACATCGGGGAAAAATCGAGGCCATCGGCGCTCAATCTCGGCGGCTCATCGTCCACATGGTCATCATTGACGATTTCCAATTTGATCTGGTGTGACACCTGCGGCGCGATCGGCGCAGTATGTGGCTCCTCGATCACTCCGATTTCCAAAAGAGGGGCTTCCAGATTCCTTGCTGCTGCACTTAGCTGCGAGTGAGCTGCATCCTTGGCTGATTCAGGATTTTCGGGCATCTCCTCAGGCATCGGAACTTCGGGATATGAAGGTTCCTCCGGCAATTCAGGCAGTTCTTCAGGAGTCGGCTCCTCTGGAACGAGGGGTTCCTCTGGCAATTCGGGTAGTTCCTCGGGAGTCGGCTCCTCTGGAACGAGGGGTTCGTCCGGCAATTCGGGTAGTTCCTCAGGAGTTGGCTCCTCTGGAACGAGGGGTTCCTCTGGCGCGATAGGAAACTCCTCTGGGGCCACAGCGGCTTCGATGGGCGTCTGCGCCTCCAATGTCGAGAGCACCGCTGTCAATTCTTGGTGCGCGTCCATTGGCGTGAGGGCAATGTTGGCAGCAAGGCTAGGTGCGTCCATCGCAGCCGCAATACGTTCTTCTACATTCGATGTGATCGTCGTTTCTGGCGAAATCTGCGTAATTGCTGGAGCTATCGACTCAACCTTAGGCGTGGCATCGATTGGCCTCTCTTCGATCAAATTCGCAGGAAGTACCTGCTCTGGGATTGGAACTTGGGCAACGGGCTTAGCCAATTCTACCTTGTGGATCGATGGTTGCTCGACATGGCCACGCGCTGTCGCAACAGCATGATCCGCAAATCCTTGAAGGAAATATTCATAGATCGCCTCTTCTTGGGCCTCGATGATCTGGCGGCGCTGCCAATCGACCAAGATCAGCTCCTTGCGTTTCATCAAAGCAGCGATCTTAGCGGCATCTTCTTGCAATGCGGTCGGGACCAATGTATCGGGCCGCACAATGGCGAAGTAGCGGATGATATCGTCAAATTCTTGCCCATAAAAGGCTATGCCTGAGCCGACCCTGAAGACAAAGGTGCTGTCGGCAACTTGGTCGGCACCCATAAAGGTGAGACCATCGACCGACCTGGCCATGGGAAAATAGTCGGTGATCACAGTTTCCAATGGCAGACGGATGCCGCGCATAGGGGCAAACATGTCGTAGCGGTCGTATTGGCGAGTGTAGAATGTGCGGCCATCGCGCTCCGTGCTGCTGAGCAAGATCAACTCCTCGAGCTTTGCAAATACCTCGCGTGCTGTAGAGCGATTGGTAGCAATTGTAAATTCGATGTTGCGCCATTCATAAGTGGCAATTTCCAGCAGATTGAGGTCTCCACGCTTGCCAGACATACGTGGCATCTGGTCGGCCCGCGACGGATTGCGGTAAATGGGCACTTCCTTCACCTCTTCGACGGGTGCCAAGACTTCGGCCTCTTCCTCTATCACGACAGGCGACCTTTTCTCGACCAAGGTGACCTGAACTTTCAAGGCACCTTCTTTTTGGGCGGTACGCAATTTAGTGGGCTCCACACCTACGACTTTCCAGCGGTCACCGTCGATTTCCACCCAAGTATCTTCATCGAAATTGTCGGGCAGGTCCCGCATGCGGATCTCGTCAAATCCGACCAGCGCCTGATTTCTCGCCTCAATAAATTCCACCCTGAGGGTCTTCTTTTTGCCAAATGCCATGCTGAGATGCCTTTTGCCCAAAGATAAGATTTTTCGAGCGGTCGCGCCTATATTTGCCCCCATGAACTTTAAGGGTACCGAGGAATATATCGCAACGCGCGAGTTGCAGACGGCAGTGAACGCAGCCGTGCATTTGGAGCGGCCATTGCTGGTCAAAGGTGAGCCTGGAACGGGTAAAACCTTGCTGGCATTTGAAATCGCCAAGGCGCTGGGCCTGGAAATCTACACTTGGCATATCAAATCCACCACATCAGCGCAGCAGGGCCTTTACGAATACGATGCTGTTTCCCGCTTGCGTGACAGTCAACTGGGCGACGTCAAAGTCAATGATATTGCCAATTATATCAAGCCCGGCCCCGTCTGGAAAGCCTTTGACAGTGAGCAAAAGGTCGTGCTGCTCATCGACGAGATCGACAAAGCCGACATCGAGTTCCCCAACGACCTCTTGCTCGAGCTCGACAAGATGGAGTTTTATTGCTACGAATTGCAGCGCACTGTCAAGGCCAAGCACCGCCCGATCGTGATCATTACCAGCAACAATGAAAAGGAACTACCCGACGCATTTCTGCGCCGCTGTTTCTTTCACTTCATCCGCTTCCCAGACCGTGAAACCATGCAAGCCATTGTGAATGTGCATTTTGAAAATTTGGATGCACAGCTCTTCGAGCGGGCCATGGACGTGTTTTACAACCTGCGCGAGGTGCAAGGCATCAAGAAACGCCCCAGCACCAGCGAATTGATAGATTGGCTCAAACTCCTTTTGCTTGGGAAAGTCCCGGCTGCCGAATTGGCGGAAATGGATTTGAGTAAAGTGCTGCCAGCTTATTCAGGAGCCTTGCTCAAGAATGAGCGCGACCTTGATTTGTTGATTGCCCGCATGAAGCGGAGATGAGTCATTACATCGAATGAGCGGGCTTGGCACGGGAAGCCTTGACCGCCTCGATGATGAGGTAGCGCATGTAGTAGAGGTGCTTGGCTTTCAGATTGGTGCCCAATGTTTTGATGTGCGTATCAGTCTCTAGCTCCAATGCATGGCCGCCTACCGTTCCCGTAGGGTTAAATCCGCCAGTCATCATCGGCATGATGCCAATGCCGCCCATACCCGATCGCTGCACAATCTGGGCACGTATGATTTTGTGCAAATGCAATTTTTGCGAAAAACCGATTCCAAAAACCGTCTTCTGGATATGAATTACATCGGCTTTGACCTCGATTTGCTCACGGCCAATCGCAAAAAACGTGAACAAAACGAGGGCGATCGCAAAAACAATGCTCAAGACGATGAAAAAGGCAATGGGAGCCTTTTCATCTCCTGCTGTATTGAGAATCATGGCCCCGATACCTAGCAACAAAAGACTCAAAAAAGCAGCAAGTATCGGCGTCCGCGCAGGCGCAGATGCTTTGAAACCATCTACGTTGCGCAGATAGTACACACCTGGGGGCGTATCATCAGCACTTGCAAATGTAAAGGGTTGCTCAGTGGCCGCTGCACTGACACGACGCTGGGAGGCACTTTCGAGAGTATTCATATTCAAATAAGTATTTTTCATACATATACGATAGCTTTACTATCAAGTTACGACAGGGCCACATTTTCCCTACATTTGCCCTATGTACATCGATTTTTTCTTGCTCATGAAAACCAACGGCCTGCCTGTGTCCATCCGTGAGCACCTGAGCTTTTTGGAAGCTTTGAAGGCAGGCGAAGCCGAGTTTAGTTTGGAAGAATTCTATTTTCTCGCTCGCACAACCTTGGTGAAGAAAGAACAGCATTTCGACCGTTTCGATATGCTTTTTGGGCATTTCTTCAAAGACATGCAGCTGATCCCCAACGATCTGCTCAAAGATATCCCCGAAGATTGGCTGCGCAAGAACCTAGAGAAATTTCTGAGCGAAGAGGAAAAGGCGATGATCGAAGCCATGGGTGGCTTGGAGGCGCTCATGGAGCGTTTCCGGCAGCTCCAAGAGGAGCAGCAGGAGCGGCACGAAGGCGGCAACAAATGGATCGGAACGGGGGGCACCTCCCCTTTTGGAGCTTATGGCTACAATCCCGAGGGATTTCGCATTGGGCAAACGGGCAGCCGCCACCGCCGCGCCATCAAGGTTTGGGACCAACGACAGTTTCGCAACCTCAGCGACGAGGTCGAGCTCAATACACGCAACATCAAGCTTGCGCTCCGGCGCTTGCGCATCCTCACGCGCGAGGGTGTCGCCGATGAACTCGACCTCGATGCCACCGTGCGCAAGACCAGCGAAAACGCAGGTCTGCTCGATCTCCAACTCGTGCCCAACCGCCAAAACCGCGTCAAGGTCTTGATTTTCTTTGACATCGGTGGTTCCATGGACGACCACATCCGCGACTGCGAGGAGCTTTTTTCAGCCGCGCGGCATGAATTCAAGCACATGGAGTACTTCTATTTCCACAACTGCCTCTACGAGACGGTGTGGAAAGACAACAATCGCCGCATGAGCGACCGCATGCTCACGCTGGAGGTGCTCAACAAATACAACAAAGATTACCGTGTGATCGTGGTGGGCGATGCCAGCATGTCGCCCTACGAGATCACCTACCAAGGCGGCAGCGTCGAGCATTACAATGACGAGCCGGGCCTCACTTGGCTCCAACGCCTGCGCCATCAATACCCACACATCGTCTGGCTCAACCCCGTCCCCAAAGACCATTGGGGTTACACCCAATCTATCAAGATGCTGGAGCACCTTTTTGAAGGCCAGATGTATCCACTCACCATCGCTGGCCTAGGAGATGCGATGAAGTATTTGATGCGCAAAAACTGACGTTGAACACGTAATCGGCACTGGTAATTTCAATTGCCGATTGCGCAGAGTCAATTAACTTAGCAGCATGAAGAATACAGCCTTGATCGCGGCCGCTGGCTTTGGATTTTTGGGCGTCGCCTTGGGAGCCTTTGGTGCACATAGCTTGGAGGCAGTGCTCAAAGCCAATGACCGCTTGGCGACATGGGAGACTGCTGTCCTGTACCAGTTTGTACACGCAGGACTTTTGCTGGCCCTGGGCATCTTGCAGGCAATGGCTCCAACGAGACGCCTCCGCATCGCCACTTGGCTTTGCATCGTCGGCATCGTCATTTTCTCAGGTTCATTGTACCTGCTCAGCCTCACCAATATCAAATGGCTCGGTGCGATCACGCCGATCGGCGGGCTCAGTTTCATGGCAGCATGGGTGCTGCTTTTCATTCATTCCATTTTCCCTAAAACACAATCATGAGCGCATTTGACACTCTCCGCGAACAAATCACCGAGTCAGCCCACTTCGCCTCAGCCATTGCCCTGCTTTCCTGGGACCAAGAAGTGATGATTCCTGAGGGCAGCAACGCCATGCGGGCACAGACCATGGCGGTCTTGGGCGGCCTGCACCACAACAAAATGATCGGCGAGGTCATGGACACGCTCAAGCGTGTGCAAGACGAGGGCCTCGACAAGCTCGATCCTTGGCAAATGCGCAATTACAAGGCAATCTTGCGCGAGGTGGAGAAAAGTGTGAAGTTGCCGACCGAGCATGTCATCGAACTCGGTCGCGTGCGTGGCGAGGCACTTGGTGCCTGGGGCCGTGCTAAAAAGGGGCAAGACTTTTCCCTCTTCGCCCCTCTCCTCTCAGAAATCGTGCGTTTGCGCCGTCAGGAAGCCGAATACATCGGCTATGCAGAGCATCCTTATGACGCATTGCTCGACACCTACGAGCCATCGATGACCGCCTCGCGCCTCAAAGCCATTTTTGAACCCTTCAAATTGGAACTGGGCGACCTGCTCCCGCAGATCGCGGACCAGCCCCAAATCGATGACAGCTTCATCAGGCAATCCATTCCAGCCGCGCAGCAACTTGCTTGGAGCCGTGAAGTACTCACCAAGATGGGTTATGACTTCAATTGTGGCCGCCAAGACCTCAGCGCACATCCATTTTCCATCAATCTCAATCCGCAAGACGTGCGCATCACGACCATCGTGCAGGAAAATGACATCCGTGAGATGCTCTATTCCAGCATCCATGAGGGTGGCCATGCCTTGTATGAGCAGGGATTGCCGATCGCCCACTTTGGGATGCCGGCCGCAGAGGCCTGCTCACTGGGCATCCATGAGTCACAAAGTAGGATTTGGGAAAATAACATCGGCCGCAGCATGGCATTCTGTGAACACTTCTTCCCGACATTGAGGGAGTTGTTTCCCGACAAGTTGGTTGGCCGCAGCCCCGAAGATCTTTTCAAGGCTGTGAACAAGGTCGAGTCGGGCTTCATTCGCATCAGCGCCGACGAACTCACCTACCACTTCCACGTCTTGCTGCGCTTTGAGATCGAACTGGCCTTGGTGAGCAAGGAAATTGAAGTGAAGGACCTGCCAGCGATGTGGAATGAAAAAGTGAAAAAATACCTCGGACTCGTTGTGAAAAACGATGCCGAAGGCGTCTTGCAAGACATCCACTGGGCCCATGCCAGCATTGGGTATTTCCCCACATATTCATTGGGGAGCTTCTACGCTGCCCAATTGATGGCGACCGCCGAGGAGCGCAACCCCAACTTGACATCACAATTTGCAAATGGCGACTTTGGCGCCATGAAATCTTGGCTCAACCAAGAGATCCATGCCCATGGCCGCCAATATGACTCAGAGACACTCTGCACCATGGCGACTGGCAAGCCCCTCGACGTCAGGCACTTCGTGCGCTACGCCAAGGAAAAATTTGGACGTGTCTATGGCGTGAAGATCAATTGATGATGGATGACTGTTGGTGTCGCTCAGATTTGAGGACTGGTGTTGCAGCATTTGTGGTATCGTAAGACGCAAATGGAAAGTCGAATGAGTGTAAACGAAGATTTGGGGACAACGCTTTGGACGAGCCGTACACACGTAGAGGTGCAATGGCAGGGCATTTTGATACGGGGTTTGGAGGGGTGGTTGGTCAATTGACAACGAAGGACTGGAGACTAGGGATTCTTGTCAAGCAAAATTGTAAATTTGGCCGTGAGGCGGTCTTGCGACTCATTTAGTTTGGTTGCCCTACTACTGTTTTCTTGAAAGCAAAGTCGAATGAATGATGAAGAGTGCTGAAAAATATGACCAATTCAAGAAGAAGATTCTCGATTGGGCAAATATTGTCCTCGAAGGGGAGGGTTGGAACCTCTGTTTCGCCGTTGAATATGTGGAACTTCCATTGAAGCAAGATTCGACCCAACTCGAGGAACACCTTCGGATTGGTTACAGCAAGCTAATACATGCAGACCCATTGATAGCAGATGAGTGGAAGATGTATAGTTATGGCTCTGTGCTTTTTCCTGTCCAATTGGAAGACATAAAGGCACAATTGCAAACTGAGGATGCCAAAGTCTCATTCATATTCGAAAAGTATAAGCAAGAACTGTCGGAAAGACTCAAATCAATCATCACCACAAGTCCCCATTACCAGCAAGTATTGGGATGGAAATTGAAGCACAACGACGCGTATATAGATGAGGTGGTGATCCAAAGCTTCTACTCGATCATCTCGGCCAAAGTGTCTGGACTGAAATCATCTAAAGAAATTTACTTTCTTGGGGAAAATGGTGATGGCAAAACATTGCTGCTATCTGCCATCCATCTTGCTTTTGCTTCTAAAAACATATTGGAACCCAGCAAGGCTGGGGAATTTGGGCCTGCCTTGTCACTTCTTCTTGGTAGCAAGCCCAAAAGCATCCGAGGTAAGGATTCAAATGGGACCAGATATCTTGCCGATGCAAGCACATACTATTCATTGAGCAACCTTTATGCTTATGGCCCCAATCGCGGGGTCTATGAACCAAGCAATTATGATGAAACGGGGTTCTTATCGATTTACACGAACGATGTAAAACTCTATGATCCGACCATGTTAATGCAACTCGCGGTTACTGGTGAAATAGCTAACCAAGGCACGACTGAAGGAAACGGACAACGAATTTCCCCAAAGTTCGGCAAGATCAGGTCCAAGGAAATCATTCTTCTTTTTCAGGACCTTTTGGAAAATAATGTGGAAATTGTTGGGGCTCCCGAGGATTTAAGAGATTGGTTTCGCTTTAAGGAAAAAGGTTCTAGGGACATCAAATTCAAACACCTATCCGAAGGTTACAAGAACATCCTCATCTGGGTTGGAGACCTCATCATGCGCTTGCAAAACAACAATCCAGACGTTACTAATATTGCAGACTTCAAAGGTGTGGTGATTGTGGATGAAATCGAATTGCACCTTCATCCACAGTGGCAATTGACGCTTGTGGATAAATTGAGAACCTATTTCCCACAGATTCAATTCATTTTTTCTACCCATAGCCCGACAATCCTACAAGGGGCACGGGAAGATGCAGTGATCTACCGCGTTTACAGAAACAAAGAATCTGGCATCACCTCCGTCAGCGAACCCTATTTCAAGAAAGACATGACGCACATGATGTACAACACCCTGGTGACGTCGCCGCTGTTTGGCTTGGAAAGCGCCCGCATTTCGCCTGAGACGGAGGAGCCTGATACGAGTGATTCGTTTCTCAGCAGCCGTGTCGCCGAAGCCGTTCGGGAGCAATTGAAGGCGCAAAAGGCAGCCGGGAAGACGTTTATTTCCCGCGAATTGATTGATGAATTGATCAAGGAAGCCCTCCAAAAGGAAACTAAGAGGTAAGATGCGGTACATTCAAAAACCAATCACCACCTTCGATGTCCCTGCTTCCTTGAGGTTTCCAATCGCTTTAAATTTCGAGAATTCAAAGGTATCAAGGCTTGCAAATACTACTCAAAGCCATAGGAATGAACTCCTTGTGGAAGGCAAATATGATGCTAAACATGACGATCGGTACAAATCGGATGACGTAAGAGATGCCCTCATCAAGATCTATTCTAAGAAGTGCGCTTACTGCGAGCAACGGAGTGAATTCTACCACGTGGAACATTATCGCCCCAAGAAAACGTATTATTGGCTGGCATTTTCTTGGGACAATCTGCTTTATGTATGTCCAATTTGTAACTTCCACAAGGGAGAAGACTTTGAAATTCAGGGATCGCCAGCTACGATTGCATCTGGATTTGTAATCCCCGAGTCAATCAACAACCTTGGGGCGACATACGATGCACTTGAGCATCCTAAGCTGATCAACCCTGAGGTAACAAACCCAGAAGGCCAACTTGACTTTCACAAAGACGGTAATGTGACTTCAACTGATCCAAGGTTTGTTTATACCATCGAGACCTGCCATTTGCATCGCGACGATCTAAAATACCAGCGCAAGAGGATTTTGGATAGGTTTGTTGAAAACATAAGGGACTATTGCTTGGATTACGATACCGAGGCTGAACGGGATTTTGCGATTAAAAAGCTAAAAGCAAGTTTCGAAGCCGAAGCCGCTGATCCTGAAGAAAACTTCACGGCATTTAGAAAATACGCCGCCCAGCATTGGCTGATTGAAGAAATTTTGTCTAATCTCAGCTAACAACTGGATTCTATGTCCATCCCCCCCCTGCTATGCCGATTCTGGCGACCTTCCATTTGAGAAAGCTATCCAACTTAGTACTCTTCCTTTTCGCCAAATGGGAACCCTAGGACATAAAGTTTGTCTTCTGCGCGGGTAATGGCCGTGTAGGCCCAGCGCATGTAATCGTGCATGCTCATCCCTTTGTACATCGGTTCAAAGGCAATGATCACGTTGCGCCACTGCCCGCCTTGGGCTTTGTGGCCGGTGACTGCGTAACCATATTTGATTTGCAAAGCATTGATATAGGGATCTTTGCGCATGGCCTCAGCCCCTTTTGTCTTTGGCATCGCTTGGTATTCCTCTCGTCTGATGCGGGCGACCTGCTGCATGTCATGGTAGGTGAGTTGCGGCTTTTTATCGGCCAGGAGGTCGAGCACGACCTTGCAATGCACCTCTACCGGATTGTCGCTCAGGTCTTGAAACTCGATCAAAGCATCGACCCAGCGCAAGCCATATTTTTCCTCATAGGTCTCACGGTGTACATCCCGCACAAAGCCCATTTCGCCATTGGCGATGAAGGGAAACTTATCGTCTCCCCAAGCATAGTTGTTGCGCACGACCATGATCTGTTCACCACGAATGAGATCCTCCTCGGGTTCAAACAGCAGGCGACGCACGGCGAGATTCACATCCACCGCCAGCTTGTTGGAGTAAGTGAGAAATACCACCGCATCGGGATCATCTGCTCGGAATAGCCCAGAATAGAGTTCCATTGCATCTCCGCCATTGTCGAGATGCTCTACTTCACCACCCCAGACCTTTTCGATGATCGGCGGCTCACCAGCCTCCATCGACTCTCGAATTTCGGTCGCGTAACGCAAGACCTCGCTAAAGGCCGTCTGTCGCATGACTTCCTTCATCTGGGACCGCAAGACCCGCATGCGGTAATGTTTTTTGAGGTATTCGGGATCCAAGGCAGGCGATGTCTGGCTTCCAACGGGCGGCAACTGGGCAGGATCGCCGACCATGATCACCTTCCGTTTCACATTGTCGGTAAAAATATACTTCAAAAGATCGGCCAGCAGGCCAAAACCCGCTTCATCCTCGCCCCCATCACCGACCATCGAGGCTTCATCGACGATGTAGTACATTTTGGTCGGATCCTTGTTTTCCTTCAATTTGAAAAGCATGGACCCGCCCGGCGTTTCGGAAGGGGAATAAATATAACGGTGTACCGTGGAGGCGTAGCGCTTGGTGCGCTTGGTGATCACCTTGGCTGCACGCCCGGTCGGCGCGAGCAGGGCCACTTTGTAGCCTTGCTTGAGCAAGAAATAGGTTATGAGACGTATTAAAAACGTCTTGCCAGTACCAGCAGCGCCTTCCAAAACAAAGACGCCCCTGCCAATCTCATCGCGGTGGTAGCGGTAAAAATCCTCCATCGCCTGCGCCTGATCGGGCGTGAGCGACATGCCCACCTGCGTGAGGATGCCATCGATGATATGTCGGTAGTCGGGGGTCATAGCGTATGCGCCAGAAATTGTCTTTGGTCAAAGATGTGGGGAATTTGAGCCAACCACAACAAAAATACAGCGCAGCCCGACAATTGTCGAACTGCGCTGCTTATTTGATCAAGACTCAGATCAGGAAACCACTGTGGCTTCTTTGCCGAGGCGTGTCATGACGTTGTCTTTGCGCAACTTGTAGAAGTGCTTGCGACCAACGCTACGATCAAGCTTGATGACGCCGATGTCCATCATGATCTTGATATACTTCTTGGCAGTAGTGCCTTTAATGTCGAGCGCCTCTTCCATGTCTTGGCTGCTAAAGCCGCTTTTGGCGTGCTCTACCAGGAACTTGGGCATGTCAAACACGACTTCAAAGATGGTACCACGCTTGTACAGATCAAAAAACAACAGGCGGATGCCGTGCTCCAGCTGCTTGTTGTTGGTCTCCTGCTTGTCGAGGAAGAAGCCCAAACGGTTGACTTCCTTGAATGTGATATAGCTGCGCAAGTTGCGGTAGCTAAAGTCCAGGTGGTCTGCAGCCAATGGCAGGTCGCCTTTGCTGATCGAGATGCACTTGTTGAGCATCTTGTTGCGCACACTGTTTGGGACGTCTTTGAACTCTTCCCAATCTGCGAGCACAAAGCTCATCGGATTGTTGGGGTGGCTCACTTCGTTGATGAGTTTTTCAGCAACCAATTGGCCCAACCTGTCTGCCCTGGCGATGGCAGTGAGGCGCAGCACTTTCATTTCGTAGAATTGATAGCGCAGATAGACCTTGGCATTGAAGTGCGTGGCTGGCTCCAGGCGAAGGTATTCCTCGAGGAAACGGTCAAACATTTCTTGGCCGATCTGACCGACATGGGTTTCCATGCTGTCAATCGTGTCTGCCATGGCGCCAAAGAAATCGGTGAGTGATGTGACCATCCAGCTCACGCCTGGACGATCGACTTCCACCAAAAAGATATCGTTGATCTTGGCCAATCCACTTGCTACGAGATAGAAGCCGCCCTCGTCCACTTTTTTGTAGCCTTTTTTGACCATCTCATGGAGTAGGTCATAAGCTTTTTGGGACTCACGCTTGCGCAGATAGAAGTCGGCATAAGCGATCGTCGCAGCCACATAAGCGCGGTGATCGTCGCCTTTTTTGGCCTCAGCCAAGACCTCTTTGAGGTCTTTTTCGTTGATTTTGACGACTTTGCGTGCAGCAATTGCCATCCACTGAAGGCGCAATTGATTCCTAAGCGGCTCGTCTTTGATCTTGCGAGCAATCGTCAAAGCCTCGTTGATATCGTCCATGGCCATGGCGAGGAGGTCTTCCAAATCTTCGCTGTCGAGTTCAGAGGAAACGACGTTGAAGTAGTAGTTGCTGAAAAGCGCCTTTAAGGAAGTCCTGACGAAGCCAGGCATGTTTTTGCTGTCATAGGTGACATTTTTCTCCACCTCGCGCACGTTGCGCAGGTTTTCTTCGATCATGACGATATCATCGTCATGACCACCAGAGCGGGAGACCAATGCACGTGCTTGGTAGTCGAGCACAGCCGTACGATAGACACGCGCCAAACCTGCGTCAGAGGCAGCATTGGCTTGTACTTCTAGCTTCTGGATGTGGTCTTCAAGACGTTTTTGGTGATCGCCCTTCATATCGCTGAGATAGTAGTCGGCGAGGTTGAGGAAAGCCACCAAAGTGCGGGAAATTTCTTGTTCCGACACGGCTTTTTGGAGCCAGAAACGCGCTTTGTTGCGCTTCTCGGGGTTTTCTTCATTCAGATAAATGAAGCCAGTAGCTGCGCTTACACGATAGATGAATTCTGAACCGATTTCATCCCACTCGATGTCGTCGATGTTTTTCTCAAACGACTCGACATTGGCTTCACGCTTGAGGCGCAAGGCGCACCCTTTGAGATAAGCCAAATACCATTGCCAGCCTGTGACATCGATTTGTGCCAAGCCAGAGCTACGCAGCGTTTGCAAGCGCTTGTCGATCAGCTCATACAAGCGATCAAACTCGGCAAAGTTGCTGCGGTAGGTTGCGAACAACAAGGAGGCCTCTGACAAGAAAACAAAATACTCTGCGCCATTGTTGTCATGCAGCGAGCAATTTGCGATCTCAGATGCCAATAATTCCTCAAGTTGTTTCACATCATCCAAGTCCGCCGTGCGCACGACATCTTTGAGCGCGCGGGGATAGGAAAAGTGGCCGCTTTCACGGATCAAACCCGCGAGCAGTTGATAATAATACCCAATGTTCATAGTCAATACCAATTTATAAAATACTCGATTTCCGAAATAAATTCCATCTCAACATATTCAAGCAGTTTCCCCATTTAATCGAAACAAGGGCTGCAGACACTAATCAACACCAACATCCAATGAAATCATACTTTCCAAGGATGGCAATGCGGGTAAATCGGGTGTCAAAAAAAAACTCAATACCAATCGTCGTTTTGCATTACAAATGTAGCACAATGCAGACGAATCACAAATATTCAATTCATAAAAATCCGTCCAGTATCCACAAATACCTTTGATCCCGCTATCTTGCACGACAACAGAATGCCAATAAACCCATAGAATCTTCATTCTCTCCTGCAATTCCCCTGCCAGAAGCCTCCAAATAGGTAGATTCTTTGTCAGTCTGTCATTGTACAATAAATTTACCTGCTGTGGAAAGATTCCAAAAAAACCAAATAGCGCTCTCATTTGATTAGAGGGAATATTTTTAACCAATTCGAATAATCTTTGCGTCCCTTAGGGAAAGAATTATTTGAAGAATTGACATATTCCCGATGATATCATTTAGTATCAAAACCGAAGAACCTCTTGAACAATAAATTGATCAATCGCGCAAATTGTAGGATCAATCATAGTTTTTTCTTGATCTATTCATAAACGACCTTAGCATGCTACCGCAGAGCTTCTCGACGTTGCATTCTGTAATTGTGAAGAACCACAGGGAAATTTCTCTATAATTTTTCCTTACTTTGCCACGATTGGTTTGGCTAAAAAGAAGTTCAAGTGAGTCAAGAGCAAGGGATTTTTGATGTAATCGTCGTGGGTGGAGGCGTTGTCGGGTTGGCCAGTGCTTGGAAAATCCAGCAAGCATATCCACATCTGTCGGTTTTGGTCCTAGAAAAGGAGGCACGCCTCGCCGATCACCAAACCGGGCACAATTCGGGTGTGATCCATTCGGGGCTCTATTACAAACCTGGTAGCCACAAGGCCAAAAATTGTGTGGAAGGTCGGCGAGAATTGGTGGCTTTTGCAAAGGAACACAACATCCAACACGATGTATGCGGCAAGATTGTCGTCGCCACCCAAGAAAGTGAACTGCCGTTCATGGACAAAATCTTCAACAATGGAGTCGCCAATGAGGTGGAAGGAATCGAGAAGATCGGGCCTGAAAGGATCTTGGAAATCGAGCCCCATGTGAAGGGTATCGCTGGAATCTGGGTGCCTTGCACGGGAATTATCGATTTCAGAGGTCTTACGGAGAAACTCGCGGAATTGATTCTTGGACAAAATAATGCAAGCAAAGTCCTTACCGGCCATTGTGTGCTTGGGATTGAGAAAACTGGTAACGAGACGATCGTGCGCACAAATCAAGGCAATTTTGTGGGCCACCACCTTGTTTTTTGTGGGGGATTACAAGCCGATCGCCTCGCCCACTTGGACGGATTGAACGATATCGGCATGCGCATCGTGGGGTTCAGGGGAGATTATTATGACCTTACCGAGCAAGGAAAACACAAGGTGAAGCACCTGATCTATCCGGTGCCCAACCCAGCTTTTCCTTTTTTGGGGGTGCATTTCACCCGCATGGTCGATGGCAGTATCGAGTGCGGCCCCAATGCCGTCTTTGTCTTCAAGCGCGAAGGCTATGGAAAATTCTCCTTTAGCCTCAAAGACAGTTTCGATGCACTTACCTATAGAGGGACTTGGAAATTGTTTTTGAAGAATTGGCGATTTGGGATTGATGAATACCGTCGCGCTTTCTCCAAAAAGCTATTTCTAAGCCAATTGCAACGCCTCATCCCCAGCTTGGCGATGGACGATCTCAAGCCTGGTCGTGCTGGCGTGCGTGCCATGGCCCTTGACCCCAATGGTGAGATGATCGACGATTTTAAAATCGAATACCGCCAAAATTCGATCCATGTGCTCAACGCACCGAGTCCAGCGGCAACTTCGGCCTTGGCCATCGGCACGGCTGTGCGTGAAATGGCCGAAAAGCATTTTAGCCTTAAATAATATGAATCAACTCCTCTTGAATGGTCCTGAATCGTTGTCACTCTTGTATGGGGATGTGTTTTATATATTTCCACAAGACGCACTAGCGGCGGCACCAGGCCCAGAAGTCGCCAAACCCATACATGTATCGCAGCCGATCGCTGAGGCTGTACTCCCAAGCGCACTAGCGCCCAAGACCAAGCTTGAGCCAGTGATAGAGCCGACAGGCCCGAAACCGGGCATCACTTGGCGTCCCAAGCCGATGAGCAAGGTGCTCTTTGTGCTTCAACTCGCCGAGTTCAAGGATCCTGCGCTCACAGATTTCCTCAAAAAAATCGTGGATTCCCTAGGGATTGCCCCCGAGTTCGTCGGCTTCGGGCAGATCGACGGAATGGTTCATCTGGAAGAATTTGACCTGATGCCCAATCCTTTTGCGGTCGTGTTTGATTCAGGAGTTTGGGGTGGTGCTGACAATCCTGTGAAATTGGGCAAAGGCGAAGTTTACTTTACGCAAGGCCTTCAAGTATTGCAAGACGATCAAGATCTCAAGCGTCAGTTGTGGGCGCATTTGAAGGTCCTCAAGGAAAAGATACAATAAAATGGGCCTACAAAGATTATTTTTCGGCACTGGAAATGCCAAGAAACTCAAAGAAATCGGCGAAATCCTCGGCAATCGCTTCCAGATTCTGAGTTTCCACGATTTGGAGGCCCCTTTGGAGGTCGAAGAGACCGAAGACACCCTCCAAGGAAATGCCCGTTTGAAAGCGCTGGCTTTTTTTGAAGCGACAGGTATCCCCTGCTTTGCAGACGATACTGGCTTGGAAGTGACGGCGCTCGATGGTGCGCCTGGCGTATATTCGGCCCGATACGCAGGCCCAGAAAACAACGCTGAGGCAAACATGGCCAAGCTGCTCGATGCGTTATCAGGACATACAGATCGCAGTGCACGATTCCGCACGGTGATTGCATGGTATGATGGTACCGAGCTGCAGTACTTTGAGGGTGCATTGCTAGGGCATATTGGGTTTGAGCCGCGCGGTCGGTCGGGCTTTGGATATGACCCCATTTTCATCCCCGAGGGCGAAATGCGCACACTCGCAGAGATGAGTCCTGAAGAAAAGAACGCCATTTCACACCGCGCACGCGCAGTCAATTCATTCGCAGCATACCTCAATCAAAGATGAGTCAGCAAAAATCTTATTTACTCGGTATTTCAGGTGGTTCTGGTTCAGGAAAGACCACTTTGCTGCGCCGCATCGTGAAACGCTTTGGCCATGATGCCCTCACACTCATTTCCCTCGACAACTATTATATCAGCAGAGACCGTCTGCCCAAGACTGACGATGGAGAGATCAATTTTGATCACCCCTCTGCTTTGGATTTGGATGCGCTTGCCCGCGATCTCGCAACCCTGCAGGCTGGGCATAGCTTTGAAATACAAGAATATACCTTCAACAATCCCAATATTGTACCCAAGACGTTGCATTTTGAGCCAGCGCCGATCATTCTCATCGAGGGCTTGTTTGTGTTTAACCACCCCGACGTTTCCAAGTTACTCAATCTCAAGGTCTTTGTGCATACCTCTGAGCATTTGCGATTGACCAGGCGCATCAGGCGCGACGCCCGCGAGCGTGGCTATGGCCTCGACGAAGTGCTCGCCTATTATGAACGGTTTGTGGTGCCTATGTATCGGCAGCACATCGAGCCATTTCGCAACGAGTGCGACATCATTATCCCCAATGATCGCCATATGGACCATGCAACCATCGTGCTGCTCGACCATTTGGATGCGGTGTTGCGACGCAATGCTGGACGCTGATCGCCAAGTAGCAAGTCAATACCAGGTGAGAGTTGCCTTGGAATGAAATTTCAATTGGTTCCTTAGCGAATGACGAGTTTCGTACTTGGAAGGGTTGGCCCAACTTGAACGAAATACAAACCCGACCTTAATCCCGACAGCGGCACGTGCATACTTCGGTCTGATATCGAAACATGCACAACGGCCTGTCCAAGTGCATTGGAAATCACCAGCTGCTCACCGATCAAATCGGCCTGTACATCTAGTATGATTGCCTCCATAGCCGGATTGGGAGAAAAAGTGTACCGTTCTATGGGCTGTGCAGGCTCATGTGCTACGAGTCCACCCGCATAGATCGCCTCGATCTCCTCGGTGCCTAAGGCGACATTCCAAAGCGCGACATCGTCCATTTTCGCATTGAGCAATGGCAGTGCCATCGACGGCCCCCGTGAACCAATGCGCAAGTGGTGGCTTGAAACCCCTTGTCTGAGATTGCTGGTGAAGGCCGTAGAAGCACACAATGCGCCATCGAAATACATGTTCACTCCATAGGTGGAACTGTGTGTGGCCACGAAATTGTGCCATACACTCGGGAAAACTGGATCGAAGCAATCCAAGCGCGCTTCTGAAGAATCATAATAAAAAATGGAGCGAAGATGGTTATTGTCCGCAATCATCAGCGCAAACGCCCCGGTGTTTGCAGAGTCTGCCTTCGCAAAAATAGTCTGTTGCAATAGCGCCAAATTGCCGGGGCGCACCCATGCCGAGATTGTACAATCATTGAAGGTGAGGGAACTGTCATTTCCGCAATCAATGGAGCTAGGTGTGTTTGAAAAGTAATAGGCGCTGTTGCTCTGGAAAAATCTGTCGATGGTGGGCGTGATTCCTATAGGGGTGCCATCGTTGCCATTGCCACTCGCGTCGTTTGCGTTTCCGTTCATAGGGTAGTAGGCCACCAAACCTGCTGTTGGCATATAGCCCGGTACTTGCGCGATGGCGCACATGCTCGAAAAGAGCCAAATAGCGAACAAGCAACAAGGCTTCCAAAAATTGTTCACATGCATCATCCTCTTCTTTTTTGATCAATATTGGGATGCTTTGGGTTTGCTCGCAATACAATATTTGGGCTTGAATTACATAGTAAGTAATATGTTTTGATTGGCATGGATGTTAATCAAAACACATTCATAAGCTTGCAATTCGACGGGACGGCCATTTGCACGTATCAAAAAAGGCCCTCTTGCGAGGGCCTTTTTCATTTCAGTTCAAACCGAGATTACGCTTCGTCGCCAGACTTTTCGTCTGCAACTTCAGGCGTTTCGGTAGTAGCTTCAATTGCTGGCTCAGCAACTTCGTCGGCCACAACATCTTCAGCAGCAACGTCTTCGGATTTGCCTTTGCCCATGCCTTTCAGCTTGGATTCAGCTTTTTCCCTTTCGTTGGCCTCCAATTGTGCCTTCAGATTTGCCAAGGCAGAGATCTCACCCAGCATTGTGGTTTCTTGCTTAGGCTTTGGAGTGGAGGTGGACTGCTTTTTGCCGCCACCGCCGCCACCGCCACCAGCATTGTTGCCGCCGCCGCTGTTTTGTGATTTCTCGTTTCCGCCTTCACGCTTGGTGTTGCGGCCACGATCGCCACCTTGCTCCTGTGTGGATTCTTCATCCCAAGTCGCGCGGTGTGAAAGCACCAATTTCTTGGCGTCTTTGTTGAATTCGATGACTTTGAAGTCGTAAGCGTCGCCCGTTTTGAGCTTAGGCTGGCCTTCGGCCACTGCCATGTGCTTTGCGGGAACGAAACCTTCGACGCCGTATTCCAACTCCACGATGCCACCCTTGTCATTGTAGCTGAGCAAGGTGCCTTTGTGTCCGGAACCGACCACGAAGATGGCTTCGAAAGTGATCCATACGTCTTCGGTGAGCTGCTTGTGGCCCAAGCTCAAGCGACGGTTTTCCACGTCGATATCGAGCACTGCCACTTCCAATTTCTCATCTTTTTTGATGAACTCTGAAGGATGGCTGTATTTTTTGGTCCAAGACAAGTCGCTGATGTGTACCAGACCATCCACACCTTCTTCCAGCTCGACAAAGAGACCGTAGTTGGTCATGTTGCGCACAATGCCGACGTGCTGTGTGCCCGGAGCATAACGTGACGCTGCATTGAGCCATGGATCGTCTTTGCTTTGCTTGAGGCCGAGCGACATCTTGTGCTCGTCCCTGTCAATGCTGAGAATGCTAGCCTCGACCTCGTCGCCGATCTTGAAGAGCTCGGTTGGGTTTTTGAGGTGTTGTGACCAGCTCATTTCGCTCATGTGTACAAGACCTTCGACGCCCGGCGTGATTTCGACAAAGATGCCGTAATCAGCTACCGTCACGACGCGACCTTTGACACGGGAGCCCTCGACCAAGGTCTCAGCCAAGGAGTCCCATGGATGGGGCTGCAATTGCTTCATACCTAGGCTGATACGCTTCTTCTCCTCGTCGAATTCCAAAACGACCACGTTGACCTTTTGGTCGAGGTCGAGGACTTCGTCGGGGTGATTGATGCGGCCCCATGAGATATCTGTAATGTGGAGCAAGCCGTCCACGCCACCGAGGTCGATGAACACACCGAAGTGGGTCATGTTCTTGACGGTGCCTTCGAGGACCTGGCCTTTTTCCAAGTTTTTGAGGATTTCCATACGTTGTGCTTCGAGGTCTTTCTCGATGAGCACCTTGTGGGAAATCACGACGTTTTCGAATGGGTGGTTGATCTTCACGACTTTGAAGTCCATGCTCTTGCCGACATAAGCGTCGAAATCGCGGACGGGCTTCACGTCGATCTGAGAACCTGGGAGGAATGCCTCGATGCCGTCGATATCGACCACAAAGCCACCTTTGGTGCGGCGTTTGATGAGACCTTCGAGGATGACGTCCTCAGTTTCGGCTTTGAGGATTTTCTCCCATGTGCGCATGTGCTTGGCACGCTTGCGTGAAAGGACAAGCTGTCCATTCATGTCCTCGACAGTTTCAAGATAGACATCTACCTTGTCGCCGGGCTTGAGGGCAGCTTTCTCACGGAACTCTGTAAGTGCAACGATACCTTCAGACTTGAACCCGATGTTCAGGAACACGTCTTTTTCGGTCACATATACAACTGTTCCTGTGACAATCTCGCCTTCTTTGACTTCAGAAAGCGTGCCTTGATAAAGGGCTTCGAGCTTGGCACGTTCGGCCTTGCTGTAACCACCTTCGGCTGCTTCCCAGTCAAAATCCTCGTCATTGACGGGCTGGAGAGATTTGGCGGCGGGCGCCTTGGATTTGAATGCCTTGGCTTCGCTGGAGGCTTGACCACCATGCTCGCTCTTAGGCCTTTTTGCGGAAGCCTCTTTCGGGGCATCTGCTACGACAGCTGCAACCACTTCGACGGGGGCTGCTGCCACCACCTCTGCAGGTGCTTCTACAACTACTTCTGCGGCAATCTCCTCAGCAACCACCTCTGCGGGGGTTTCTGCGACGACTTCAACAGGTGCTTCAGCGACGACCTCATTGTGGTCTTCAGCTGCCGGCGTTTCAGGCTGCTCAACCATTGGAGCGTCTTGATCCGCGTTCTTTACATCATTTTCAATTTCTGACATGTACTTTTTGGAACTCCTTTCACCCCAAAAATTCTTGGGAGCGCCAAAGTTAGGGAATTAATGCACAATTGAAAATCAATTTTGGAGAATGTCTCGCCCATCATGAGAAATTTACAGCAGCTAGTAGGCTTAGCTGCAAGCATCAGGCTCATACTATCCCAAAACTGCAGTCGCTCACCAATCATAAGACCAGTCCCTGGTACAATTCCTGCCTGAGCACATTGGCAGATCGAGTGCAGTGGGTCTCAAAAAATCGCCATGAAAATTGGCGTGAACCCCCAATCCCACAAGGGGGCTCCCGTAAATTATTTGCACGATGCCAACGTCTTAACGATTGTGGCACTGGATGAAAGATGCATCGGCCGCCCAAGAAAATTGCAAATCTGCGCACCGATCTCCGCAATGAGAAGACCTCCTAAATCTAAGGCGAGCACGCCAAATGCATCATCCTTTGTACAATCTTATTTAGCTTTGCGGCATGAGTGAATATCTGAGCATCACCCCTGGGGAAATCAAGACCAAGTTTCTGCATGCCTACCTTCTGGGATCTGTCGCCCCGCGCCCGATCGCATTTGCGAGCACCATCAGCGCCGATGGCACGCCAAACTTGGCTCCGTTCAGTTTCTTCAATGTTTTCAGCTCCAATCCACCGATGCTCATTTTCTCGCCCGCGCGGCGGGTGCGAGACAATAGCACCAAGCACACGCTTGGGAATGTGATTGCCGTGCCTGAGGTTGTCGTCAACGTCGTGAGCTACGCGATCGTAGAGCAGATGAACCTCGCGAGCTCAGAGTACGGCGATGGCGTCAATGAATTTGAAAAAGCGGGCTTCACCATGCTGGCTAGCGATTTTGTGCGCCCATTTCGGGTGGCTGAGTCACCTGTTCAAATGGAGTGCAAGGTGGTCGAGATCAAACCTCTCGGCCCCCATGGCGGCGCCGGACAGCTCATATTTGCACAAGTGCTCCGCATGCACATCGACCGCCGCGTACTCGACGCCGACGACAACATCGATCCGCACAAGATCGATTTGGTCGCGCGCATGGGTGCAAACTACTACATGCGCGCCAGTGGCGCGGGTGTATTTGAGGTTGAGAAGCCCCTCGATATCCCAGGCATTGGAATCGACGCACTTCCCTCCTACATTCGTCTGAGCCATCACCTGAGTGGAAATGAACTTGGCCGATTGGGCAATATCGCCCAACTACCCGAGATGGATATGCTCCGTGCGTGGTGGCAATCTGAGGGGCAGGCATTTGAAGGCAAGGACCTGGTCGCTGAGGCCAAGTCACAGCTAGCCCTCAACGACAAAGTTACCGCG
>JANORP010000354.1:0-6038 GCA_031415375.1 Bacteroidota bacterium
AAGGGTGGGAACCGTACCTTTGGAACTCTTTTTGAACATCGATGCAACTTTGATTCCCTTGCAAGCTATTAGGCAATATCCATTTTAACTAATTGATTATTAACATATTGGTGTGGATATTGGTTTTCGGAGTGGACTCAAGCTTGCATATCGCAGCGTTCAGCCCCGAGGATTTGGGGCTGAACGCTGCGTTTTGTTGCTGGGTGGTGGGACAATTTCGGGAGCCGATCGGCGGCGATCGTTCATCGGTGCACATACAATAGATAAGGGCAGCGTGTGCAGACGCGTATGGGCCCAGGAACCATTGCTTTCTGGTCTTGCGGATTTTGTCGTCTCGCGCACCCCAAAGTCTATTGCCAGCGACTCCGAAAGATTGGTTATCTTAGCTCCGCTATGAAAACTACTATTAAAAAGGCTCTGTCCCTCATTTTTGGATGGTCCATAGGCCTGTGTGTCTCAGCACAGTCGATCGTCACGGTCGGCCCTTACCTGCAATCCCCTACCCCATCGAGCATCAAGATCAAGTGGCGCAGTGACGTGGCTACAACCTCGATGGTCATGTATGGCACGTCGCCCAATAGCCTCACAATGAGCGCTACCGAGATGACTGCGACGACTTGGCACACTGTGCAAGTGACGGGATTGAATCCCCATACCCGCTATTATTATGCGATCTACAATGGGGCGCTGTTTGCCGAGGGCGGCGACAGCATGCATACGTTTCGCACATTTCCCGTCTCGGGCACAGACGTGCATGTGCGTGCCTGGGGCATCGGCGACTTTGGCAAAGGCAACGACATACAGGTGCGCGTGCGGCAAGCCTACGAGGATTTTGACGAGGAGGAGACCGATCTCTGGCTCTGGATGGGCGACAATGTCTATGACGACGGCCTGGAATCGGAGTATCTTTCCAAGGTTTTTGACTCTGTATGGGGCTACCGTGACATGATGAAAAGCTTGCCATTTGAACCCTGTCCAGGCAACCACGACTACAATACCATCTCCCCAATACAGGCACCTACCCCGCCACTCTCGCACACGGGCCCGTACTTTGACCTCGTCGATGTCTATCAAAATGCCGAGGCCGGCGGCGTCGCCACGGGCCATGAATTGTTCTATTCCTACGACTACGGCAACGTGCATTTCATTTCCCTCAATTCAGAGTTGGGGTCGCTCTTCAATGCCGCCGACGATTGGACGGGCATTTATTTGTTTGGGAGTTTTATAGGTTCGCCGATGACACAATGGTTGCATGCCGACCTTACCGCCAATACCAAACCTTGGGTGGTGGTCTATTTCCATCAACCGCCCTATACCGATGGCTCACACGATGCTGGTGCATTTTGGGAGGTCTTGATGCAGGCGATGCGCGAAAATTTTGCAGAGATCTGGGAGCAATATGGTGTGGATCTGGTGATCTGCGGGCACAGCCACGTCTATGAACGTAGCTTTTTGGTCAAAGGGGCCTATGGTAGCTCGGCCAATATTACGCCAGCCAATATCTTGCAAGGCACAAGCGGCGTCGATTCGATCGGCGAGGCTTACGTGAAATATACACAAGGCCCCAATTCAAATGAAGGTACGGTCTATGTCGTCCAAGGCAACTCGGGCAGCGTCGATGATGCACCTAGCTTCCAGCATCCCTATATGATCGCCGAATATGGTTGCGATACCTGCGCCGGTTCTTTTGTCTTGGATGTGGACAGCAATCGTCTCGATGGGCGCCACATTGATATGAATGGGAAGGTACGCGATCACTTTACAATCGTCAAGGTAAATGCCGTGGCTGTGAAAGAAAGCTTGCCTGCCTTTGAAATGTCAATTGCCCCCAATCCGTTTCACACGTCAACGACCGTTGCATTCGAGCTGCTCGAACTTTCTGATGTGCACTTGCGCCTTAGCGACGCGACTGGGAGGACATGGGAATTGTTTGATGGAAGCCTACCGCGAGGAAGACAGCTGTTGCACATTGATGCGCAACAATTGAAATTGGCCTGCGGCGTCTATGTTGCGACCTTGAACATTGGCGACCATAGTGTTTCTAAAGCTATCCGATTCCAATAAGTCGCCATTCCTAGAGTTGGACAAATTATATTTTGCCCCTCGATGGCAATGTTGTTACATTTGGCCCATCATGAAAAAATCTCAAATTTTCCCCCTCATCGCAGCCATTGTGACGCCAGTGATCTACAGCCTCATCGTGCGGTTGCTCTTCGGGATGGATCAAAGGTCCGATCTATTGCAGGTGATGTCGATCGGATTCCTGTTTGTTTTACCGCTGATATCAGGCGTGCTCACGGTCTATCTCTCCAGCCTTGAAAATGCCAAAAGGCAATTGTATTGCGCCCTTTTCCCATGGATTCCTGTCGCGATATTCATGGTGATCACCCTTTCGATACACGTCGAAGGCTGGGCTTGCTGGATCATGGCTTTGCCCTTGTTTCTAGGCGTCTCTTCCATCGGTGGATTGCTCGGTGGTTGGCTGAAAAGGAGGAGTAAAGGATTGGCCTACATGTCTGTTGCAGTCTTATTCCCCTTCCTGATTTCGCCAATGGAGCACGCCATTGGGCCAAAAACGAGCACCTACACCGCCGACACCTATATCGATATCCAAGCACCCGCTGCAACCATCTGGGCCAATGTGACCCGCGTACAGGAAATTCAAGCAGCGCAAGACAAGGGTTGGCTCACGCGCAACCTTGGCTTTCCACGCCCCGTCAAAGCAGAGCTCGACTTTGCTGGCGTCGGTGGTTCGCGTGAGGCGATCTTCACCAACGGTTTGGTGTTTCACGAAAAAGTCACCGAATACGTAGATCAAAAGAAAATGGTCTTCACCATCAAGGCATTTCCGCATGAGATTCCATCGACCACGATGGATCAACACGTCGTAATTGGCGGCGACTATTTCGATGTGATCGACGGCACCTACGAGCTCGAGCAACTTGATGCAAGCACGCAACGCTTGCATTTGTACAGCCATTTCAAGCTCACGACGACCTTTAATTTTTATGCCAGTTTGTGGGCGCGATGGATCATGCAGGATATTCAAAACAATATTTTGCAGATTGAGAAACTGCGTGCAGAGGGGAATTGAGGATTTGGGAGCGGGTTGTGGTTTGTATTGGATTCATGAAACGATGTCATCATTCAATGTGCGTTCGGAATGCATTCCATTGGCTTGACTTTGGCTTTCGCGGCTGCCTTGGTGGGCAATGGTTTTTATCCCGACTTGCCGAGGCGGCTTATGATCATCCGAGCGTCAAGATTATCTCATTCTTACGGCAATGAATCACATCCCCCTTCTCGCCTCTCGGCTACGGTTGCGCCCTGTTATTCAGGCCGATTGGCAAGCCGTGCATGCCCTCAACAGCTTGCCCGAGACCAATCGCTACAACCCCTCGGGGATTCCTGAAAATATTGAGCAGACACAATTTGCAGTCGATGGCTGGGCGGCTGAAAATCAGAAGGAAATCGGCAATGGCTATTTCTATGTGATCGAATTGCAGGAAGACAGCACTTTCATTGGCCTATTGGCATTGGTGTTGGGCAAGGGAAAATACCGCAATGCCGAGGTTTGGTACAAATTGCACAGCACCTTTTGGGGGCAAGGGTACGCGACCGAGGCCCTGCGACGTGTCATCGCATTTGGATTTGGGGAATTGCAGCTGCACCGTATCGAGGCGGGGTGCGCAGTGGGAAACCTCGCATCGATCAGAGTGCTGGAAAAGGTCGGGATGCAACGCGAGGCGCGACGGCGGGCACTCCTGCCATTGCAAGGCGGATGGTCAGACAACTTTGAGTTTGCGATTTTGGAGACGGATGTCATTGAGTGACGGCGCTCAGCGAAGGTCACGCTGAACCAATCTCTATTTGGAAAGAAAATGCTTTGGCGCAAGCATCGCGCCGATGACATCTCATTGTTCTCATCCCCCCACCTCAAAAGGGCAAGCTTCCTAGATCCACATTGCCTCCACTGATGATGATGCCCACGCGCTTGCCGGCCACATCGAGCTTGCCTGCGAGCAGACAGGCGAGCGGCACGGCGGCGCTCGGCTCGACCACGATCTTCATGCGCTCCCAGATGAGGCGCATCGCCTGCACGAGGGCGGCCTCGCTGCACGTGATCACATCATATACATGTGTGCGCAAGATCTCAAAGTTACGTTCGCCGACCCCTGTGAGGAGGCCATCGGCGATGGTTTTGGGTGGAGCAGCTGGATAGCGCTGCCCATCACGAAAGGAGCGATAGGCGTCATCGGCACCATCGGGCTCGCAAGCGACCACTTTGGTCCCAGGCGAGAAGTAGGATGTCGCGAGCGCCGTACCACCTACCAATCCGCCGCCACCGATGGGTGCGAGGATGTAGTCGAGGCCTGGCTGGTCCTCGATAAGCTCCATGGCAGCCGTGCCCTGACCGGTGATGATGCGGTAATCATCATAGGGATGTAGGAAAGCCGCACCCGTCTCGTCCATGACGCGGCGTGCTGTCGCTTCGCGCGCCTGCTGCGTGGGCTCACAATAGTATATGTGTGCACCATAGCCTGCAACGGCAGCCTTCTTGACTTGTGGTGCATTGTCGGGCATCACTATGTGGGCCGGGATGCCGAGTGCCCGTGCTGCGTAGGCGACGGCTTGGGCATGGTTGCCAGAGGAGTGGGTGCAGGCACCGCCGACCAACTCAGCGGCCGACATGGACCGCAAAGCATTGGTCGCACCACGCAACTTAAATGCTCCAATTTTCTGAAAATTCTCACATTTGAAAACGAGCTCAGCACCCACCATCTCATCGATCGTTTTGCAAGACAAAACAGGGGTGCGGTGGACGAATGGGCTGATCCTGTAGATGGATGCTTCAAAATCTGCCTTGAGTGGAGTTGCATTGTTTTCCATGCTCAAAGATAGGCAATCATTTTATACGCAAAACACCTAAAAAGCTTACACCAAAACCCACTATTCACCTAGTCGCTCAAAATGTGGATAACTTATTCCGAAAATTCGCACTATTTCGACTTTCGTAATATTCGATGGGGGGCGATTTCTAAACCGTTTCAGGAGGGCCTAAACATCGAAATTGAGCTTCTGGTGGCGATTTAACCTTGCCAAATCGTGAACTAATTCTAAAAAAAATATTTTCCAAAACTTGACAGCGCAGGTATTGCCATTATCTTTGTGTCATCAAAATCACTGTTCGCACGATTCACTTAAGTCACCCGCTAGAAATTCACATGAAAGCTCACTTTTTCTTCACACTGACCCTCCTTTCGATCTTCGCTTTTGGTTGCCAAAAAGAGATGATCACACCAGAGGCTGGCGCGCCAACATCGATGACGGCCATCGAGGGTCACTATCGCCCAGCACAACAATGCGGAGCATCTGCGTTCACGACTTTCAACAACGGCGCTACGAGCTATGGTTCACTTGAAATCCTGAATGACGCTGAGAATCTGTACCTGCTCACCGACATGAACAATGGCTGGTTTCTCGCCGACGTGAAAATCTTTGCTGGTGACCCAATGAACCTCCCAAAAGGCAGCAATGGCATGATCCAAACCGAAGAATTTGCCCTTCAGATCAGCCACACGCCACGCGTCGATCGCAACACATACAGCATTTCTACCGACGGTATGGGTACATGCTTGGGCGTGACTGTCTGGGCACATGTCGTGCGCTTGAACATGATGGGCCACGAAATCGGCTCTGTCAATGTCTGGGCAAATGGTTCATCAGTACTCAATGGCTTTTCCTACCAGTATTGCCAAGGCGTATGCAACAATGCAACCGTCACCACCACCAGCGCACTCTGAAACAACGCGCCCCAAAGCGCACATATATTCGCATTGCGATTGAAAAAGGAGACTCTAGGGTCTCCTTTTTTGATGCACCCATTTTTCCAGCCAGCCTCTCAGATCCACCAACAAACCCACCACAAATGATGAAAATGTCGCTTGCCAATATCAAAAGCTAATCGACCACCTCGATCACTAATCGGGAGGCTGCTGCAGAGTCGGGAGCAGAGTCGGGAGCAGAGTCGGGAGCAG
>JANORP010000355.1:0-13675 GCA_031415375.1 Bacteroidota bacterium
TGTAGGGAAAGGTCGCGACCTTTCCCTACATGCACCCATCACATATTTTGGGGCCATTCCTACGGAATTGACAAAATTTTAAAGATCGTCCAATCCAGAACTGAGGATATTCCTCATCGAAATGATGCTTCCACGTTTGCAATGCTGCAGCGTCTCAACTTTCGGCAATCACCTTTGCCTTTGCCGGCTCATAGTTCAGATTGGGCGACAACCAGCGCTCAGCATCGCCTTTGGAGATGCCTTTGCGCACGGCGTAGTCTGCCACTTGGTCTTCGCTGATCTTGCCGAGCCCAAAGTAGCGTGATTGTGGATGGGCGAAATAGAAGCCCGATACCGAAGAGGCGGGCCACATGGCCATGCTCTCGGTGAGGGTGATGCCCGTATTTTCCTCCACATTCAAGAGGTCAAAAAGGATGCGTTTCTCTGTGTGGTCTGGGCAGGCCGGGTAGCCGGGCGCAGGGCGGATGCCTTGGTATTTTTCACGGATCAATTCCTCATTGCCAAGGGTCTCGTCTGCGGCATAGCCCCAAATCTCCTTGCGCACTTTTTGGTGTAGGCATTCTGCAAATGCCTCGGCCAATCGGTCGGCCAGGGCCTTGGCCATGATGCTGTTGTAGTCGTCAAGATCGGCATCAAACTGAGCGACGAGCTTCTCTAGGCCCACACCAGCGGTCACCGCAAATCCGCCCATATAGTCCATCTTGCCACTCTCGGCGGGCGCAATATAGTCGGCGAGCGACATGTTGAATGCACCTTCGCCCTTTTCATTTTGCTGCCGCAGGAAATGAAATCTCGCCATTAATTCCTCACTACCAGGCGCATACACATTCACGTCGTCTGCGCCTGTGCGTTGTGCAGGAAAGATGCCCACGACAGCGTTTGCCTTGAGATCATGGTTGTGTACCATGTCGATGAGCAATGCTGTGGCATCGTTGTAAACCTTGGTGGCCTCGACACCGACCACCGGATCAGTGAGGATCGCAGGAAACTTGCCGTGCAATTCCCAAGTCTGGAAAAAGGGCGTCCAGTCGATGTAATCGACCAATGTCGCCATCGGAAAATCTTTCAAGACCGTAATCCCCGGCTGCTGTGGCGTCGGGATTTCATATTGGCTCCAATCCAACTTCTCACCGTTGAGGATGGCAAGGTCATAGGACAAGTAGCGCTTGTCGTTGCGGCGCTTGGCATAGTCGTCGCGTAAGAAATCATATTCCTGCTTGTATTGGGCGACGGTATTGGCGCGATTTTCGTTTGAAACGAGATTTTGCACAACCGGGACCGCCCGAGAAGCATCCAAGACGTGGATCACGCCGCCAGAATATTGCTGGGCGATGCGCACGGCAGTATGCATGCGACTCGTGGTGGCACCGCCGATCAGCAGCGGTTGCGTCATGCCACGACGTTCCATTTCACTCGCCACAAAGACCATCTCGTCTAAGCTAGGCGTGATCAAACCACTCAGCCCGATCACATCGGCCCCGACCTCGATGGCCTTGTCGAGAATCTGGTTGCAGGGCACCATCACGCCCATGTCGATCACTTCGAAGTTGTTGCATCCCAAGACCACCACGACGATATTTTTGCCGATGTCGTGTACATCTCCCTTTACGGTCGCCATCAAGATGCGTCCCGCAGGGCCACTATTGCCCGATCGCAATTTTTCTTCCTCTATATAAGGAATCAAATGGGCCACGGCTTTTTTCATCACCCTTGCACTCTTGACAACCTGTGGCAAAAACATTTTACCCGCGCCAAATAGGTCGCCGACCACATTCATGCCGTCCATGAGTGGCCCTTCGATGACCTCGATCGGCATTGCATATTTCTGCCTTGCCTCCTCAGTGTCCTCGACCACAAACTCTACGATCCCCTTGACCAAGGCGGTGCGCAAACGCTCCTCGACAGTTCCTTTGCGCCATTCCTGCTCTTCCTCAGGCTTTTTCACAGCACCCTTGACGGCCACCGCATATTCGATCAGGCGCTCAGTCGCATCCTCGCGCCGATTGAAAATCAGGTCTTCAACCAATTCCAGTAAGGTCTTGTCGATCTCTTCATAGACCTCTATCACACCCGCATTCACGATGCCCATGTCCATGCCTTTGGCGATGGCATGGTAGAGAAATGCAGAGTGAATCGCCTCCCGCACGTGGTCATTGCCCCTGAAGGAAAATGACAAGTTGCTCACGCCACCGCTGACCTTGGCATGCGGCAGGTTCTTTTTGATCCATTCAGTCGCCGCGATAAAATCGATGGCATAATTGTTATGCTCCTCGATGCCCGTGCCGATCGTGAGGATGTTGGGGTCAAAAATGATGTCTTGTGGCGGGAATCCCACCGTCTCGGTCAGTATCTTGTAGGCGCGCGCACAGATCGCGATGCGCTTGTCATAGGAATCGGCTTGGCCTTTCTCGTCAAATGCCATCACGATCACGGCAGCTCCATAGCGCAAGATTTCCTTGGCTGCATGGATAAATGCCGCCTCGCCTTCCTTGAGGCTGATCGAGTTCACGACGCCTTTCCCTTGCAGACATTTCAAGCCCTGCTCGATGACCGACCACTTGGAGGAGTCGATCATAAACGGCAGCTTGGCAATGTCGGGCTCGGCGCTGATGAGGTTCACAAACTTCTTCATCGCGGCCTCAGAGTCGAGCATGCCCTCGTCAAAGTTGATGTCGAGGATTTGCGCACCGCCATTGACTTGGTCGAGGGCGATGGTGATGCCCTCTTCATAATTTTCTTCCTTGATGAGCTTGGCAAACTTGCGCGACCCCGTCACATTGGTGCGTTCACCGACGTTCATAAAGTTGGCGTCGGGGCGCACAATGAGCGGCTCAAGGCCACTGAGGCGCATGAGCGGCTCAAGGACTGGAATCACGCGGCCCTTGAAATTACTGGCGACCTTGGCAATCTCACGAATGTGATCGGGCGTAGTGCCACAGCAGCCACCGACAATGTTTAGAAAGCCACTTTTGCAAAAATCCCAGATGATCTTGCCGGTCATTTCGGCCGATTCGTCATACTCCCCGAAAGCATTCGGCAAGCCAGCATTGGGGTGGGCGCTCATCGGTACGTCTGCGATGCGAGACAGCTCCTGGACAAAAGGGCGCATCTGTGCTGCACCCAAGGCGCAATTGAGGCCGACACTGAGCAAGTTCTTACAGTGGGAGACTGAGATCCAAAATGCCTCGGTTGTCTGCCCACTCAATGTACGACCGCTCTGATCGGTAATTGTGCCTGAGATCATGATGGGCAAGGCGAGGCCATGCGCATCCATATATTTGTCGATCGCGTAGATCGCCGCCTTGGCATTGAGCGTATCAAAAATCGTCTCGATGAGCAAGATGTCGGCACCGCCCTTGACCAAACCGTCGATCTGCTCGGTATAGGCCTCTACGAGAATGTCAAAGGAAACAGCCCTGAAACCGGGGTCGTTTACATCGGGTGAGAGCGATGCTGTGCGATTGGTCGGCCCCAACGATCCCGCCACAAAGCGGGGCTTGCTTGGATTTTGGGCTGTGAACTCATCTGCTGCCTGCCGTGCAAGACGGGCAGCGGCAACGTTGAGTTCGTGCACCAAAAACTCCATCTTGTAATCGGCCTGCGAGATCGAAGTACTGTTGAAAGTATTGGTCTCGATGATATCTGCGCCAGCCGCCAGATATTCACGGTGAATATCGAGGATGATCTGTGGCTGCGTGATCGCCAGCAGGTCATTGTTGCCTTGCAGGAAGTGCTCAAAATCCTTGAAACGCTCACCCCGATAGGCAGCTTCATCCAACTTATGGCGCTGTATCATCGTTCCCATCGCTCCGTCGAGGATGAGAATTCGGTCATTCAGCAAGGATTTAATGGTATCTAGGGTCATCGCAACTACTTTGAAAAAGAGGGACAAAGGTAGGCTAAGTAAGGGAGAATCGATAATGGAAAATGACAGCACAAGTGCCCATTTTTGTGGACGGATTTGGGGGATCAGATCTAAAGCAGATGATCGTCACGCGCGATGAATACAATTCAGACTATTATTCTTCATACATCACATTTTTACAAATTAACATTTGCTCACTTCGAGAAAATAAAGCATTCCCAGACGAATCTTTTGCAATTTACCTAAATCACAGCATTGAATGATGGATGATAGAGATTTGACTCCGAGCTGTGCTTGTGAACGCGAAACCTCCTTGACACGCACCACCCGCAATTCAACCGATCTACAGCCTACGCACCGCCATCCATCGCTCAACCAGCCCACAAGGATATTCACATAGCTGGAGTACAGAAGTCCCTAGAGACTACTATTGGTGGCAAAAATGTATGCGCACTAAATTATATGTGTGAAAATATATCAAAATGCTTGCATTTTACGGAAAAATATCTGTACCTTTGCTATCAGAATTTACAATTGCCATTTAGAAGGGTTTGATAGCGGAAGAGAATAAATGGAAAATCCAGTCAGAATACAATTGCTCATTGTCGGTCTTGGATCGATACTGACACAGATCGACAGCAAAATCGGGACAGCAAGCGCCCCCGTGGAGGATGGCACGATCCCATTTTTCCCGAACCACCACGGAACCATCAACCAACAAAGGCGCAAACGCAAGCCCGTGCTTCGAGGCCCTTGTATCATCCCTGAAAATGATGCCCTCGGAGTCCCGCTTCCTCCAACGAAGCAATTCGAGTCAAGACTGAAAATTGTCTGGGTCGGCGATCAGGAGAAATCAAGGCAGATGAAGCGCCTGCGTGAGTGGGTGCGACAAAGAATACGCAAGCGCACAAACTGGATCGAGGAGGCCGTTTTCACACCGAACGAACCCTCAGATGTGGAAATTCTGGACACCTATTTTGGCAACAATGACTGCTATGGAATATGAATCTGCTCTGCTTCGTACGGCTTGCGACTATTTTTTCGATGTCTTGTGTGCACGGCTTCAAGACATCCGCCTGAGCGAAAAGCCTGCTTTGGGAAAAATTTGTCTCCTTTTTGCAACCAGTATAGACTATCGACGAGATGCAGATGCCGCGAGGAAATTTTTTGCTGCCGCTCACAGTAAGTTTCAATGCGCGATGGACACGCAAGTAGCCGAACCATTGTGGACCGAGTCGCAAGAGCAGCTGAACCGCATTTTGAGCCGACTATTCAATTTTGCCGATCTACAGGCGCAGCAACATCGTCCCATGGATATGCAAGCCTGGTCGGATCAGTTGACAGGCCTGCTTGCCTTGAATGACTGCGATTTACAGCATCATAATGGGCGACGATGTGGTGAAAACCACGCCCATTGCATGCAAGAGCATGGTAAGCAACCTGTAATCGAAACTCAGCAACAAAAAGCTGCTGCCTACGCAGAATATGGGCGAGCCCCAAAACGGCAGCAGCAAAAGGCTTCTATGCCCTAGCCCACCTTGTATGCCATCACTTCCCTTTCCTCTACTATCTTTGTACCATGAAATTCGAAGATGCCAAGCTCGCGAAGGAAATCAAGGCCAACCTCACCGAAAGTGGGTTTTCCCGTCCGACCGACATTCAGTTCAAAGCGATCCCGCCGATCATGAAAGGCGAGGACGTACTTGCCATCGCCCAGACGGGCACAGGCAAGACGGCAGCATTCGTCATTCCCATTTTGGACATGCTCACCCGCAAGGAGCCGCGCGGACGCCGTACAGGTAGTACACGCTGCCTGGTCATGTGCCCCACGCATGAACTTGCCATCCAGATCCGCAAGGTCTTTGACAGTATCGGCAAGGGTCTCAACCTTCGCACCTTGGCCATCTATGGTGGCACCGAGCAAGAAATGCAAATCGGTACACTCAAAAAAGGCGTCGATGTACTCGTCGCCACGCCCGGCAGGCTCTTTGACCTGCGCCACCAAGGCCACCTTTACCTTGGCCAAGTCGAGATCCTCGTCTTGGATGAGGCCGACCATATGCTCGATCTCGGCTTCATCGACGACATCCGTGACCTGATGCACTATGTGCCCAGGACACGCCAAACGCTTTTTTTCTCCGCGACCATCAGCGATGAAATCAAAAAGCTCGCCTATTCGCTGGTGCATAGCACAGCGATTCGCATCCAGATTTCGCCCAAGGATCCCGTCTCAAAAAATGTCGGTCATGCAGTCGCATTTGTCGAAATGGATGACAAGCGCTTCTTTTTGGAGCGCTTTATCAATGAGCATCCCGAAAGCAAGATCCTCGTCTTTGTGCGCACCAAGGTGCGTGCCGAGCGTGTGCTGAGCGCACTCACGCGCGTGGGACTCAGCAGCCAAACGATCCATGGTGGCAAAGATCAGAAAGAGCGCTCCATCATTTTGGATGCCTTCCGCACCGCAGAAAACAAAGTGCTCATCGCCACCGACGTGAGTGCGCGCGGCATCGACATCCCCAATGTCGATTACGTCATCAATTATGACCTGCCCGACGTCGCAGAGAACTACGTGCACCGCGTGGGACGCACAGGCCGTGGCGTCGCCAAAGGCATCGCCATCTCCTTTTGCAGCCCAGAAGAGAAAGCTATGCTCGATGAAATCCAAACCTTCCTCGGCAAGCCCATCGATAGCCTGGAAATCGACAAGGCAGAGTACAGGGCGACCCTGGAAGTCAGCGGAGAGAATGCCAATGACTGGCGATCAGTCATGAAGGAAATTGAAGCGCTAGAAGAGGCCAAAAAGAAAAAGGGCAAGAAGAAAAAGAAGTAATCGCCTTTGGTGGCAAATCGTGCGATCCCGTCTCGGGTCGTTCCCCCATCTTCGGCTCGAGAAAACGAAGTCCGAAAGCCTTCAGGTTCATTCATAGAAATATCAGATTACAATATGGCACAGCAGGATGAAGCAACTTTGGGCACGCCCAAGAAAAAAACAAAAAAAGTAGAGCGTCCCCAAACGCCACAAGAAGAATTGATCAACAGCATCACGCATGGTTTCGGACTCCTGTTGGCGCTGATCGGGCTGGTGAATCTTGTGATCCTGGCTTTTTTGCACGGCACAGCGATCCACCTCGTAGCCGTGAATGTCTTTTGCGGCAGCATGATCATTCTCTATGCCTCCTCCACTGTTTACCACGGCGTCGTGAGCCCACGGCTCAAACATATTTGTCGCATTCTGGACCATGCTTCGATCTATATCTTGATCGCCGGCACATATACACCGGTCTCCTTGCTCATGCTTCCAAGTGCATGGGGATGGTCATTGTTCGGAATCCAATGGGGCTTGGCATTGGTGGGTGTGGTCTATAAGCTCTTTTTTACAGGGAAATATGACAAAATCTCCACGATGGTGTACCTCGCAATGGGCTGGATGGCGATCGTCGCAGGCAAGCCGCTTTGGGATCACATGCCCACTGGCGGGTTGCTGCTCATGCTAGCAGGCGGCTTGAGCTACAGCCTCGGTGTGATCTTTTACCGCAATCACAAAATGCTCTTCGCACATGCCATCTGGCATGTCTTTGTGATGGGTGGCACAGCGTTTCACTTCTTCATGATCGCTTTGTATTGCATTCCGCGATGATGCACGTGCATTCCCATTGCCTTCCGATCACCTCCGATGGTGCTAGCTTTCGGTAAACGCTGGAAACGCATTTCAACCTGCTCATATCGAGGGCACGTTGCATATTTTACAGCCCAAACCTTGTAATTTCCATCGAAAATCACGAAAATGCCTCTTGGTCGAGTTTTCGAGCTCGGTTTTATTGAAATTGATACCGATAGTCCAGAAATATGAGTTTCAGCACGTCTTATCCAGAAGTCAAAAACTATATCGGAGGCCATTATGTCTCCAACGGGCAGCCGCGCCGTGATATCATCAGCCCGATCGATGGCCGCAAACTTAGCAGTGCACCCATGTCGGGAAAAAAGGATCTCGATGCAGCCGTAGAAGCCGCAACGGCAGCTTTCAAACTGTGGTCTTTGGTGCCGATCAAGGAGCGCGTGCAAGTCTTTTTTCGTTACAAAACGCTGATGGAGACCCATCTGCTGGAGTTGGCGACGATGGTGCACATGGAAAATGGCAAGACCATAGAAGAGGCCACCGCTGAAATCGAAAAAAGCATCGAACTCACGGAATTTGCCTGCTCCATGCCCCAATTGATCTCGGGTGAGGTCATGGAAGTGAGCCGTGGCGTCGAGTGCCGTACGGAAAAGAAGCCGCTCGGCGTTGTAGCCAGCATCGCACCCTTCAATTTTCCCCATATGGTTCCCCACTGGACCGTGCCCAATGCCATCGTACTTGGAAATGCGATGATCCTCAAACCAAGTGAGATCGTGCCGCTCAGCGCCATTCGCATGGCGGAAATGCTCAAGGAAGCTGGTCTGCCAGACGGTGTGTTTAATGTCGTGAATGGCGGTCAGGAAATCGTGGAAGCGATTTGCGACCACCCTGGCATTCAAGCAGTGAGCTTTGTCGGCTCCACCAAAGTGGCACAGATCGTGTATCGCCGATCCACCCAAGCCCTCAAGCGCTGCGTAGCGCTTGGCGGTGCCAAAAATCACCTGCTCGTATTCCCAGATGCCCATGTCGATATGACCGCCAACAATGTCCTCGCCTCCATGTCAGGTTGCGCGGGGCAGCGTTGCATGGCCGCCGCATCCATGGTCGGCGTCGGCCCCGTCGATCACATCATCGCCAAGATGGTCGAAGAGGTCAAAAAACTCGTCCCTGGACAGAACCTAGGCCCAGTCATTTCCCCTGAAGCCAAAGCACGCATCGAAGGCTATATCACAGAGGCGGAGCAGCAAGGCGCCAAAATCCTCGTCGATGGCCGCAACACGGTCGTCGCTGGCAAGGAAGGCGGGAACTATGTCGGTCCGACGATCATCGATTTTGTGACGCCCGACATGCGCATCGCCAAAGAAGAAGTCTTCGGGCCAGTGATTTCCATCATCCGCGCCAAGAGCATGGATGAGGCCATCGCCATCGAAAATGCAAATCCCTACGGCAACGCTGCTGCGGTATTCACCCAAAGTGGCGGCATCGCTCGCGAGGTCATGGACCGCGCAAGTGCAGGTATGATCGGCGTGAACATCGGCGTGCCCGTGCCACGCGAGCCCTTCTCCTTTGGCGGCTGGAACGATAGCCGCTTCGGTGCCAACGACATCACCGGTAAGAGCTCGATCGAGTTTTGGACGCAGCTCAAGAAGACGACGATCAAGTGGAATGCAGAGGCGAAGACGAATTGGATGAGTTGATCAGTTTACATTGGGCAGGTAGTAGTTTTCCAAGCTAGGCCACTACTACCTATTCCTGCGACTTGCCACCTTTCTTGATATCGAAGAATTTCAAAGGCTACAATCGCGACCTGCCAAGGGAAAATACAGGTGAAATTTCAAAGGCAACGCAACTGCTAATTGCTATCTGCAAACGCATGAAAATTATGAATACACTCGTGAAAGATCAAGCGCAAATAATCAAGGAAAGCCTTGATTATACATTGTTTAGCTGGAGCAAGCAGGGTGGGCTGAACCCCATGAGCATCGAGCGCGCCAAAGGCGTGTACCTCTATGCCCATGATGGCAAGCGCTACATCGACTTCAGTTCACAGCTCATGAACATGAACATCGGCCATGGGCATCCGCGCGTCGCGGCTGCTGTAGCGCGGCAGATGGAGACGCTGAGTTTTGTGCACCCAGGCATGGTCTCAGAGGTACGCGGCCAAGTCGGCAAAAAGTTGGCAGAAATCTCGCCAGCGGGCTTGCAGAAAACTTTTTTCACCCTCGGTGGTGCTGAGGCCGTTGAAAATGCGATCAAACTCGCCCGCATCTACACTGGCCGCCACAAGATCGTAACGCTCTACCAAAGCTACCATGGCGCAACCTATGCGTCGATGGCTGCAGGAGGCGACCCACGCAAGTTTGCCATGGACAGCCAGCAAGCTCCCAATTTCATCCATGTCGAGAACCCCTATGCCTACCGCTGTCCTTGGGGCACCCGCACGCCTGAGGAATGCGGACAGATGGCCTTTGCGCACATGGAGCGCGTGGTCAACATGGAGAATCCCGCAAGCATCGCCGCCATCATGCTCGAGGGAGAGAGTGGCTCATCGGGCTGCATCAAATATCCTGTCGGTTATTGGAAGGCTGTGCGTGCACTTTGCGACAAGCATGGCATACTCTTGATCGACGACGAGGTCATGAGCGGATTTGGCCGCACAGGCAAGATGTTTGCGGTCGAGCATCATGGTGTCGCGCCCGACTTGTTGTGCATGGCCAAGGGCCTCACCTGTGGGTATGTGCCCCTCGGTGGCGTATTGGTTTCCGAGAAAATCGCAGCCGCATTCGATGAAAAGATGCTCCCGCTCGGCCTCACCTATAGCGCCCACCCTGTCTCACTTGCAGCTGCGCTTGAGGTCCTCCAAATCTATGAAGATGAGAACCTCGTAGCCAATGCCGCCCACATGGGACGCTATATCGACGCCAAGGTTGCGCTCCTAAGAGATAAGCATCCTAGCATCGGCGATTGGCGCAATACCGGCCTCCTAGGCTGCCTAGAACTGGTCAAAAATCGCCAGACCAAGGAGCCCATCACCCCTTGGAACGCCGCGCCCAGCCAGATGGAAGCCACCAATCGCATGGCCGCAAAAATGCGCGAACTCGGCATGTTTACCTTCATCCGCTGGAATTGGCTGTTTATCGCGCCGCCGCTTTGCATCACTGAGGCCGAGGCCGACGAGGGTTTGGCCATTATTGACAAAATTTTGGATATTGCAGACGAATACTGCATCTGATATTGCCCTTGGGCATGGTTGTTTTTTTTTATTGCTCATTATTAATTGCTTACTGTGGTCAAGAAAGAAATGGAAAAATTGCTGAATGAACAATTCCATCGGGAAATGTTCTCAGCCATGCAATACCTCGCCGTCTGTTCCTATTTTGAGGACAAAAATCTAGATGGTTTCGCCAACTTTTTTCGCATCCAAGCGCAAGAGGAAATGGCCCATGCAATGAAACAATTTGATTATTTGCACCGTGTTGATGGCAAGATCACCATGGCGGCATTTCCCAAACCGCAGACTGAGTTTGGCACGCTCGTCGAGGTGTTTGAGTTTACCTTGAAGGCTGAGCAAAACGTCACCGAAAACATCAACATCCTGATGAAAAAGGCGGTCGATCTGGGTGATTTTGCAACACAGTCTTTCTTGCAATGGTTTGTGACCGAGCAAGTCGAGGAGGAAGATTTGGTGCGTCATATCCTGCAAAAATTGCGCATGATCGGTGACAGCGGCACGGCGCTCTATATGCTAAATGAAGAGCTGAAGAACCGCAAGCCCGAGCCTGCGACGCCTAGCAAAGGCGCGTAATTTTGTAGTGAACCCCGAATGCATCGGGAAATGGTATCCTTCCCGACGCATTCGGTGAGGGCGATCGATGCTGATGCACCATGAATGCTCGCTCAAGAGGCGCAACATTGCGACGTTTCGTACCGCATTTTCAATGCTACATTCCTAGTCCTGCAACAGCATGAAAGAAGAATTTGTAAGCTTGCAAGAAGATGTTTCGGCATCACCACTCTACAGCGAAGATCTCGCACCGACGCCCGCCGAAAAGCGGACTTGGAATACATGGCATCTCGCTTTCGTATGGGTCGGAATGGCAGTCTGCATCCCAACCTATATGCTTGCCTCGTTCATGATCAAAATGGGGATGAGCTGGTACGCAGCCCTTATCGTCATTGGCCTCGCCAATTTGGTCATCACGATTCCCATGGTCCTCAATGGTCATGCAGGCGTAAAATATGGTATCCCATTTCCCGTCTTGGGCCGTGCCGCCTTTGGCATCCACGGCATCCATTTCCCTGCCATTCTCAGAGCGATCGTTGCTTGTGGCTGGTTTGGTATTCAGACCTGGGTCGGCGGATTGGCTTGTTATGCCATCTGGAATGCGGCGACAGGCAGCGCTGATCCCGACCCCAATAGCCTGAATCTGGGCGAATTTGCAGGATTTACTGTCTTTTGGGTTATCAATATGTTTTTTGTCTGGAAAGGCACCGAGAGTATCAAGTGGCTTGAGGAATACAGCGCACCGATTCTGATCGTGATGGGCATCGCGCTCATCGTCTGGGGCACTACGACCGCTGGCGGATTTGGCATTGTGCTCGACCAAAGCAAGCAGCTTGAGCGGCCTGCCGTGGCCTTTGTAGAAGGCAATACACTACTCATCAACCCGATCAAGGACGTGGCCGGCCTCAACAAAGCCAATACCTACCAGGTCAAATTCAGTGATGGCGGTGAACTATCTGGCATGATCGCGCCCGATGAAGCAACCCTGCGCCTCAACGATCCGATCCTCAACGAGCGGGCAGCCAATCCAAACGGGAAGGCCACGATCACGCTCATGCAATTTGGCGCTGAAGGCAACCCGACGACATCCAGCCCGATCACGGTCGCGCTACATGCAGTCCCTGCCACTACTGGCAACATGCTCTGGGTTTACATCTTGGCATTCACAGGTATGGTGGGCTTTTGGGCCACCATGTCGTTGAGCATCGCCGACATCACCCGCTACACCAAGACCCAAAAAGCGCAAATTCGGGGGCAGTTTATTGGATTGCCGGGCACGATGATGCTTTACAGCTTTGTCGGCATCTTTGTCACTTGCGCAGCTGTCGTGAATTTCAAGGATGTCCTCGTCGCCGATGATGCACCATGGGACCCCGTCTCCCTCCTCTCTCGCTTTGAAAACCCGATTGTCGTCATCATCGCACAAATCATGATGCTCATCGCAACCCTGAGCACTAACATTGCCGCCAATGTGATCGCCCCGGCAAATGCTTTCAGCAACCTGAGTCCCAAACGCATCAGCTTCAAGACGGGTGGCACAATCACGGGTATTGTCGGCATCCTCATTTGCCCATGGTGGTTGATGGATGCCATCGCTCCCGCCCTGGTCTTTGTAAGTGGCTTGCTCGGCCCCGTATTGGGCATCATGATCGCCGACTACTTCGTGGTACGCAAAAAGAACCTCCAATTGGCTGAACTGTTTAAGTTGCGTGGCGCCTACACCTATACAGGCGGCTTCAACCTCGTGGCTTTGCTGGCGATGACATTGGGCGTATTAGTTGCTTTGATCGGCTATTTTGTGCCTGCCTTGGATTTCCTCTACAAGCTGAGCTGGTTTTCGGGATTTGGGGTGGCTTTTGTAGTCTATATCGCTGGTATGCGCAAACATCGGAGATGAAGCGTGGCATTCTTGAAGAAAGGAGGCCATTCCTGCAAGCATTCAATCGATCACAGCATAGACATTCCCAAGCAGATCGCATAGGCGCTGCAACGGTAAGCAATTGATGCAGACTGCAAACGAGTGCAAGTATGCCCCAAAAATCAAACCATCCGCCGAGTCGGCGGATGGTTCAAAGCTATTTTGAAAAGCATGTCTGCGCCTTGGAAGGCTCAGATGAGGCTCTTGATCTCAAACTTGCGGCCGTTGATCTGAAAGCCGTCGCCAGCTTTGAGGCCGTTCATTTCCTTAGCGATCGGCGAAAACGGCGATACCGTGAAGTATTCCTTTTCACCCACCTTGATCTTGCCAGTCGAGGCTGCAATAAAGAAATCGCCATTGGTTGTCGCGACGAGGGCACCCACCTGCACGGTAGAATATGCCTTGTCGATGCGCACACGCCCCAAAGCGTCTTTGAGCTTCATGGCTTCCGCCAGTTGGCTTGCACCCTTTTCCTTTTCGATTTCGGCCATC
>JANORP010000356.1:0-2523 GCA_031415375.1 Bacteroidota bacterium
ACAGTTTTCCAGAGCAGCCGTAGCCGTTCGTCGGGCCTACCCAGCAGTTGTGGGGAGGCCCAACGAACGGATTAACCAGCAGTCGCGGCGAGGCCCGACGAACGGTTTACCCAACGGATGTCGGCGAGGCCCGACCAAAGGTTTTCACCAGCAGCCGTAGCCGTTCGTCGGGCCTACCCAGCGGTTGTGGGGAGGCCCAACGAACGGATTAACCAGCAGTCGCGGGGAGGCCCAACGAACGGATTAACCAGCAGTCGCGGCAAGGCCCGACGAACGGTTTACCCAACGGATGTCGGCGAGGCCCAACCGACGGATTGCACCTCATATTCCCCCCATCTCAAACATTGAATTCACAATTCATCAATCCACTTATGATCAATGAATTAACATATCAACACCTCGAAATTGATTATTAACATATCCACAGGATCCGCAGCATTTCGCTGGCGGGGCATTCCCGTCTAGCCGACCGCATGGGCCTTGACCATCTTCTCCAGCATACTTGCCGTCGTAAAGCCCTCACGGGACCAGACGACCTTGCCCTTGTGAAACAACAGCAAGGTCGGGAAAGCACGAATGGAGAAGTCGCGCATGAACTGCTCGTTGGTATAGCCATTGATCTTGATGATGCGCAAGTCCTCGCCCAACTTTTGTTTGAGCTCGCTCAGCACAGGCTTCATCGCGATGCAAGGCCCACAAGATTCAGAGAAGACATCCACCAATACCGGGACATCAGATTCGGAGACGAGTTGCTGAAAGCTCTTTTTTTCGGTAGTCATATTCTATTCCATCCTAGTTGTCACGCACCAACCACCGCCGACAGGCAATTGTTTGGCGCGATGCATGATACCACCAAATACGGAATTGAGCAGCAGAAGGATTGTAACTTTGGTTGCTGAACGGCATCAGGTGAATAGCTTCCTGTAGCATTGATTAAAATATTCATCATCATAATATTAAGCATCGCTAGCTCTATCAACCATGTAATTGTACAGCACATGCGAAGTTGCCCACCACCTGCCATTACGGATCTATGGTTTTCCCCCACAAAATCACCCACCACCGCATCCGCCATTTGCATTTTGCCTATCTTGGCTCCCATGGCGCATAGCACCTTCAAGAGATACCTCGGAAGCCTTTTGTTCCTCCTACAACCTGCAGAAAACTCAAAACTTGATGTCGCCATTTCAATCTGCGAGATCAGGCGGCAGTGGTGGCCACCCCAATTGGTTTACCTCCAAGTCTTGCTTGAAGAGTTGCACTAGCCTTTGCGCCTTGCTCAGGTCGCTCCAATCCTCTCTTTTCAGGGTATCTTTCAGCTCTTTGTACCGTTTCAAGACATCCTTGCGGATTTCAAGGGTGCTTTGGCGATTGCGCTTCATATAGAAGTATTTGAAGATCAGCAAGCCCCACTTGGCGACGGCGAGGTCGTTCAGGTAAATGGTTGCGTCGTAAACAAGGCCAAAGGCAATCTCGTTTCCAATGACCCCCATTTCATTGCGATGAGCAAGCGTATCTAGGTCATCATCCATCGGAAAGAAACCGCAGACCAGCCAAAAGACGCTCTGTGCCACATTATTGGGCATTTTCCCTCTCGTGAGCACCGCGACATTGTTCAACAAATCAAACATCCGCTTTGCAATCATGGGATTGTTGCGTCGCTCGAAACGCGCAAGCATCCCCAACCCCTCCTCAGTTTTGTCCCATTCAATGCTGATATAGTCATGCTCGATCCTGTCGATTTCCAGTAGGATCATGGCGGTCATATTGGCGGCAACCAGCGTTTCAAACGTAGAACTGCCGAGGACGCCTCCGTCGCTGGAATTGATGGACGCGACAAAATGTTGCTCGATGAACTTGGTTCCTGATGCCGGAAGGAACATCGACAACAACGATTTTACCTCAACTGGGGAACTATTTGTGAGGTGCTTCTCGATCGTGGTTGCGTCGAATATTTGGAATTCAATCGGCTTCGGACCACCCTCTAGCTGATCATACAGTCCCTTTGTTGCCTTCGTCGAATAGAAGCCGATAAAGCCATTGCAAGCATGGCGATGCATACGTTCAAAGATGTTGACTTCGTCTCTCACGCCAACCGCATGGCCACTATGGGCATAGTGCTTGCAACTGACCAAATACCTCAACCGAAGATGACCGACGTCTCGCTGAAATGCCTTTTCTACAATCAAATCTTGTCCACCATCGACACCCGGCCCTGGGTGACCTACAATGATGTAACCCAATAATTGCAGAAACTCTCTTGCAAAGTGCTCAAAGTCGCCTTGGGAAGCGCCTTCTTTGTTGCCGGCGGGGATTTCTTTGAAGTCAAGGTGCATCGTTAATTGTTATTTTTTATGAGTATCCGTTTCATTAACATTAGAACCAAAAAAGCTTGTCATTTCGCCCGAAGTGGTCGAGGGATCCGCCGCGGCGGAGACGAGACCACGCAGCGGAGAAATCTAGCGCTTCCAGTAACACCTCCTACGTAACCACAAATTAGATATGGCGCAATGGTGAATAATA
>JANORP010000357.1:0-14567 GCA_031415375.1 Bacteroidota bacterium
AGATTGGCGAGGTCGATCACATTGAGGCGACCGACTTGCCCGGGCGGCACGATGCGGTTGGGGATATAGCGATCGGTAATCACTATGCGCATCCATGGAGGGCAATGAAAACGCTCATCTCCCATGGAATAGGCTTGGCTGAGCAACTCGGTCATACCGTATTCAGAGTGAATATTGCGGAGGCCAAAGGCGTCGCGCAGCGTTGCATGCAATGCCGCGCGGGTGAGTTCCTCGCGACGGCCCTTCATGCCACCCGTTTCCATCACGATGGTATCGGGAGGCAATTGCAGCGCATATTGCGCCGCAAAATCGAGCAAGGCGAAACTCACGCCAATGAGTAAAATGCGTTCTCTACGTTCAGCAGCTTCTACCAAACCCTGTTGCAATGCTGCAAAGTCAGCCAGGTAAAATCCACTGCCAGGTGCACCAAAGCGCAAGATCCAAGTCTTGACCATGTGCACAAGCGAGGAGTCGCCCCGCTCTAAATAGCTCGGCAAGAGGGCAAAAATCGTGTATTCACCTTGCCCGTAAAATTGGTGGAAGCCTGCCATCAAGGAGGTTTCATACATGCCCAAATCCTTGACAAAATGCTGTGATGAGACCTGCCCCGTCGTGCCGCTGCTGCGATAGATCGCCGCTGCCGCCCAGTCGTTGCCACAGCGCAATTCAAAGTCCTTGAAAAATCGAATCGGAATAAACTGCTGCCGATCATCGCCAAGCGCAGCACAATATTGCGCTATCACAGGATTGGCAAACAATTGGTATTCCCAAACACGAGCAGACAAGGCTTCGAAATCTAGCGAAGGACTACAAATTTCAGCGGCTGTAGGCAAATGTAAATCCATGCCGCCAAATTAGGTTTTTTTGGGCGAAATCTGGAATGTGTCCTGAAATTGGACGTGCAGGAGTGCTAGACAATCCAGGCACTACTCATATTCCGCAAGGATTATCCACCGACGGGGGTACAAGAAAATTTTTGCGAATTGGAGCGGTACCAACGAGCCGACTCCCCAGCATAGCTGTAGTGAATGGTGACCAAGACCTCGTCGATTTGCGGCCTTGAAATGGCCCCAATACATTGCACCTCGATCGAAATCCCGAAACCAGGCGCATTGATGTCTGCAACCTTCCAGGTCGCGTCCCAGTTTTCATGGGCCTCGCCATAATATGCTGCTGTCCACTCAGCATCCCAAGTATCTTGCGTGTGCAGACTTGTGCCGACGACCTGATTGCCGCGCAGCAGCACCACACGCTTGTCTTGAATTGATGCTCCGACGTCGGCCTTGCGGATCATCACGACCTCGATGCCCTCTATTTTGGCCTCCAGAGGCAACTTAAATCCAAAATTGGTGATTTTGAGGGCTTGGCTGAACTGATCCTTGGTCAGTGGTGCTGTGTAGGCACGAGACTCGTCGTCGTCACAGCGCGCATTGCCAGGCTCTGCCCAGTTGTAGCCCGCACCCACTTCAGAAACATAGGACTTGCCACAACGAGGCCCCAACTCTTCGCCTTGTGCAAACAGTACATTGCTAGCAGTCAATGCAATGAATGCACCGGCAATCATAGCCAATCTCCGGAAACGCTCCAATAAGTAATCCATAAAACCACCCCAATTTAGACCAACAGGAGACTAGCTCCTCAAACAACTCTCAACAGGCAACCAAAATTCAATTCCAAGCTTCAAATTAGCACCAGATGCCGTCTCCTCCAAGTTTACTTATTCACAATCTTGCGCCACAATCCACATTCCAGGTACCTATGCATCTATTTATCACCACTTTGAAAATCAATATCAATTTTTAGACATATAGGCCGAATGACCTTGTTGTCCTCCCCGACCGCCCCTGAAATTTCTTGAAGAATTGTGCGACTTATGTATATTTCCTCGATTTAGAAAACGATTTTTGACTAAATTGCAAGCCAATACCTTGAAAGACCGATGATTCCATATAATCCCAAGAATTGGTTAACACTGATTTTCAATTTTCACTCCTCGCAATTGATGCGCAACATGCTGCCCAATATGATCGGGATTGGCGCATTGTCGGGATTTATGGTATGGTTTTTTACAGATATCGTGCCGCTCAATATGCCTCAGGGCTTGAACATTCACACCTTTGTCGGCATCGTCTTAGGTTTGGTACTCGTCTTTCGCACCAATACCGCCTATGATCGGTGGTGGGAAGGCCGCCGTCAATTTGGTGCCCTCACCAACAGTTCCCGCAACTTGGCGCTGAAACTCAATGCCATGCTGCCGCTCGACGACCGGGAGTCACGGCAATTTTTCGGGAAGTCCATCGCCAATTATTACTACGCCCTCAAGGAGCATCTGCGCGAAGGTGTCAAGCACGATGAGCTGCACCTTGATGCCATGCCCTATGCCGACGAAATCAAGCGGGCGCGCCATATCCCCAGCCTCATCGTCGCCCACCTCCAAGACCGCATCAATCAATTGCGGAAGGCAAACATCATTCAAGGCGATCAATACCGCATACTCATCGACGACCTCACGATCATGATCGATGTCGCTGGAGCTTGTGAGCGCATACAACGTACCCCTATTCCCATCTCATACAGCATTTTTATCAAGCAGGTCATCATCGTCTATCTGCTTTCGATGCCATTTAGCACTATCTCTTCCCTAGGATACTACACGATCCCAATGGTCGTGTTTACAACCTACGTCTTGGCGGGCATCGAGCTGCTCGCAGAGGAAATCGAGGACCCATTTGGTCTCGATCCCAACGACTTGGATACCGATGGCATGGCCGCCAATGTGCGTGCACTGGTGCAGGAGATCCTCAACGACGGCATGGGCATCGCGCAAAAACCTTCTAGCTACACTTCCTCAAAGCTGGAGAAATCTTGAATGCAGCGTCGATAAGGACGTTTCATTGGGTTTTGCCATCCATCGTCGCAATGGGGCTTTTGCTTGTATCCATGTGGATGCCTGCTGACAACCTGCCACCATGGCCGTTTTGGGCAATGGCTGCCTTACTTGCCATCGCTATGAGCGCCCTCCTCTGGCGCGCACCACATCAATATACAATACTCGCTACAGCAATCCTTATCGGTCTGCCCATGGCTGGCCCTTGGGAATCGGCGGGCCGCTGGACCGCAGCTGCATGTATGCTGCTGGCGCTCATTCGCTGGGCCATCGATGCTTGGCAGGGCAGCGCAAATCTTGATCAACGGTACAAATGGCCCGCTTTGCTGGCTGTGTTGTGGACGGCGTGGGGGATCACAGCCGCAGCGAGCAGCCCAGAACCGATGATTTCGCTTACGGCTGCAACGACCACGATGGTTTTGGCGCTTGGCGGATTGATAAGTGGGATCCAATTGGGCAATCGGCGAAAGAGTGTTGTAGTTTGGATTTTGCTGGCTGCCACAGGCATCGCGACGCTCGAAGTGCGGAGCCTGCTGCGCTTTGCAACCTGTGGCAAGTCTGCACCGACTCCTTATTGGTTGGATGCAAATTTTCTATCAGCTGCGATGGCACTCTTGGTTCCGCTTCTGTTGTGGATCGTTTGGCAGCCGTTGGAGATTTCCAAGCGGCTACACTTCGCGGCGCGCGGCGCCGCTGCCAGCTTGGCCCTGTTGCTTTTGTTTGGCATTGCCTATTTCAATTCGCGGGGAGCCTGGCTCAGCCTAGGCGTCACTGCCGGTACCCTCCTCGTCGTGCAATTGCCACGCGGCAAATGGCGCTTGCTGGGTTTGTTCGGCATCGGCCTCTTGGGGATGGCCTTGTGGTTCACATTGCCCAATGCCACCGTCACCCGAGGGCCGCAACCGACGCTCAACCGCCTGAAATCGATCGGCGACACCCAAGAGTTTTCCAACCGTGAACGCCTCGTGCGCTGGTCATGTGCATGGCGCATGGCGGTCGAAAAGCCTATTTTGGGCCAAGGACCGGGTCGATTTGCGCCACTATTCAAAAACTATTTGCGCGACCGCACCGAGATCGAGCAGATCGCCTATTGGTTTGGTTGGAAATTTGGCGCGCACTCCGATAGCCTCAACGCCTTGGCAGAGACAGGTTTCCCAGGGTTTTTGCTATTTTGGGGAATGCTAGGCAGCTGGGCATGGGTGGCTTTGCGCCATCCATCGCTACCATCAAGCGCCCTACCTCTGCGACTCGCCATCGGCGCTGCCCTCCTCACTTGGCTGGTACATGGGTTTTTCAACGATCTGCTGACCAATCCCTGCATTGTCGTCTGGGTATTTATGCTCTTGGGAATGCTGGCTGCGTCGCCGGCCGTCGCGCACGCAGGCGTTGCGGGCGTAAAACCTGCGAATTGAATCCGTGGAGACCAGCAAACGCAGGCTTTCAAAATCTGCTTGGGACGTAGCATCGATCGACTTGCGGCTCCTGCAAACGGGACTGGCGCGAGGGTCAAACACAGGCTCGTTGCTATGAAAAAAGGCTATCTTTGCCGCAAACGGTCAATGTTATGAAATACATCAGAGTCGCCGGCGCAGCTGTGAACCAGACGCCACTGGATTGGGAAAACAACCTTCAAAACCTGATTGCAGCCATCCGCCAGGCGCGCGCGCAAGGAGTTTCCCTGCTTTGCCTGCCAGAATTGTCGATCTGCGGCTATGGTTGCGAAGATACCTTTTTCAGCAGCTCTGTCTTGGAGCGCAGCCTGCACGGCCTGCGCCGCATCGCCGCCGAGTGTGAAGACATCATCGTCTCAGTCGGCTTGCCGATGGAGCTGGAAAACTGCCTCTACAATGTATCTGCCTTGATCCAAGACGGCCAAATCCTAGGCTTCGCTGCCAAGCAGGAGCTCGCTGGAGACGGCGTACACTATGAGCCGCGCTGGTTCAAGCGCTGGCCCGACAACCTGGTTCTGGAATATCCGATGGATGGGGAAGAATATCCATTCGGGGATGTGATCTTTGAAATCGATGGGATCCGCATCGGGTTTGAAATCTGTGAAGACGCTTGGAATGGCGTGCGTCCAGCGCAAGACCACTACCTGCACAATGTCGATATCATCCTGAATCCCAGCGCCTCCCACTTTGCATTTGGCAAGAGCAAGGTGCGCGAGAAACTCGTCGCTGAGACGACGCGCGGCTTCTATTGCGCCTATATCTACAGCAACCTGCTCGGCAACGAGGCAGGCCGCATTATCTACGACGGCGAGATCATGATCGCCCAAGGCGGTCAAATCCTCGCCCATAACGAGCGCTTTTCCTTCTCACAATTCCAGGTCGTGAGCGCTGTACTCGACGTGGAGGCCATCCGCCGCCAAAAGAAAAAATCCTTCAATTTCGAGCCGAAATTTCCTGAAAATCTCGTCTATGGCGACTACGAAATCGCCGAGGTCGCCTCGGGCTATGCCGAGGCACCCGCGCCCATTGTACACTTGAGCAAGGAAGAGGAATTTCACAAGGCGCTCGCATTGGGTCTGTTTGACTACATGCGCAAGAGCTTTAGCCGTGGTTTTGTGGTCTCGCTCTCAGGTGGCGCAGACAGTAGCTGCTGCGTCGCGATGGTTTCGGAATCCTTGCGAATGGCCCGGAAAGAGCTAGGCGACGAGGCTTTCCGCAAGCGGCTGGGTTATATTGATTTGGGCGAATTGGACACCATGAATGCGCGCTTGCTCACGACGGTCTATCAAGAGACCGACAACAGTGGCGACGCCACGGAGACCAGCGCCCGCGAATTGGCGAAGAGCCTCGGAGCCACATTTTATATGTGGAACGTCCAGAAATTGTATGACAATTACATCGACCTCGCCGAGGGCAGCATAGGCCGTCCCCTGGCGTGGAACACCGACGATATTACGCTGCAAAATATCCAAGCCAGGCTGCGTTCGCCCGGCGTATGGATGCTTGCAAACATCAACAATGCGCTCTTGCTCACCACGAGCAACCGCAGTGAGGCCGCCGTGGGTTATGCCACAATGGACGGCGACACCTCTGGCGGATTGTCGCCACTGGGCGGTATCGACAAGGCATTTTTGCGCGGATGGCTCATTTGGGCACAGCAGACACAGGGCTTGCTCGGGCTGCAATATGTGAACAAACTCGCGCCCACGGCCGAGTTGCGCCCCGCCGAGAATGCGCAAACCGACGAGGGCGATCTGATGCCCTACCCCATCCTCGACAAAATCGAAAAAGCCGCCATTCGCGACTACAAAAGCCCGGTCGAAGTCTTCAAGACCCTGCGCGGTCTCGTCGATGACGCGAGCCTGAAACGCTACATCACCAAATTCTACACGCTCTGGTCACGCAACCAATGGAAGCGCGAGCGCTATGCGCCAAGTTTCCACCTAGACGATGAGAATTTGGACCCGAAAACTTGGTGCAGGTTCCCGATTCTGAGCGGTAGTTTCAGGGAGGAATTGAAGGAGTTGGAGGCGTTTGTGTGATATTTTTTGATTAGCTTGTCGATATGTTTACGAGAGTAGAAGTTCGGAATTTTCGGTCGTTGCGGGCAATTGATCTTCAGTTGTCCAACTTTCATGTCTTGACTGGCCCCAACGGCACAGGCAAAACCACCTTGCTGGATGTGTTTGGATTCTTGGCGGACTTGATGAACAATGGCTTGGGGGCTGCCATTGAGAAGCGAACGAACAACTTCTATGATCTGACTTTTGGGGGGAATGGTGAGCCGATACAAATTGCATTTGAAGCCCAGGTTCCCGAGCATTTGGCAGCTAGCGGTCGCAAGCACATTCGATATCAATTCGAAATCAAGCCAGCGTCGGATGAAAGCGGGATTGGAATTTATGAGGAATCCTTGATTCTTTTTGAACAGGAAGCACATTCGACGACCATACAATTTTTGCCGACTCAAAATGGGATCGATCACAATGACCATTTGTTGGGCCGTATGGGGATTCTCACCTTGCAAAAAGCAGGGGATATTTTGGAAATTAAGTCAGAAACAGATGCCACAAGCTTCAGATTCAATATTGGATTTTCTAGACTTGGGCTTGCCAACTTAATGCCTGACGATTTTCTTTGGCCAATATCAAACTGGTTTAGGGAACTTGTTAGAGATTCAATTCGGCCGATCATGTTGGATAGCTACATATTGCGTCAAGCTAGTCCTTATGCCAAGAAAGGGACATTCACTCCCGACGGCGCTCAATTGCCTTGGCTGATCGAAGAGCTAAAAGTGAATTCACCGCTATTGTATGACCAATGGATCGCCCATGTGCGAACCGCCATTCCCGATTTGAAATCAGTCAAGACGATTCTCCGCGAAGATGATCGGCATCGCTATCTTAAATTGGTGTATGACAACGGTATCGAGTGTCCATCATGGACGGCATCAGATGGCACGCTTAGACTTCTAGCACTTACGCTGATTGCCTTTATGGAGAAGTTTGAAGGCGTTTATTTGATTGAGGAGCCAGAGAATGGAATTCATCCATTGGCGATTGAAACCATTTATGGAGCATTGTCCAATATGAATGACGCTCAAATATTATTGGCGACGCATTCCCCAGTGGTCGTGAGTTTGGTCCACCCTAAAGATCTGCTCTGCTTTTCAAAAACGGAGGATGGAATCACCAACGTGATTGGAGGACTGGACCATCCAAGGCTCGCTGAATGGAAGGGGGAACTTAATTTGAGTCTGTTATTTGCTGCAGGTATCCTGGATTGATATGGAATCCGAAAAGAATCTCGTTGTGCTCGTGCCCGACATAGACATCGAAAACTGTGTCATGTCGTTGCTAGATCGCTTTCTATTGTTGGAAAATTTAGCCCCCTACAACTATAAGATTATTCGCCATCCGATGCGAGACCCTGGCTGTCTAGTCGATCCTGAGGCATACCTTCGATCCTATTTGAAAACCCACGACTTTGCACTTGTAATTTTTGATCACGACGGTTGTGGCAAAGAGAAAGAAACGCGCGAAAAATTAGAAGCAAAGGTGACTGCGCTCATCGGGAGAAATGGCTGGGAAGGGAGATCGGCTTGCGTTGTGATCGACCCGGAAATTGAAAATTGGATTTGGGCAAATTCGCAGAAGATGGCAGAACTTGTTGGTTGGAAAAGCAACGAAGATCTGCGAAAGCATTTGGAGGAAAACAATTTCTTGCCCAAGGGAAAAGACAAACCTCCAAAGCCAAAAGAAGCACTGAAATTTGCGCTTAAAGGGACGAATATTCGTATTTCACCAGCCCTTTATCAATCAATTACAAGCGCGGTGCCCTTCAAATCCTGCACCTCCCCTTCCTTCCTCAAATTCAAATCCACCATCACCACTTGGTTCCAAGCCCCAAATCCATGAGTCTTCAAGAAGAATTTTACAATTACCCCACTAATTTGTAATTTGAGCCATGTTTACGAGAGTAGAAGTTCGGAATTTTCGGTCGTTGCGGGACGTGAGCGTGCCGCTGAGCAATTTCCATGTGCTGGTCGGGGCGAATGGAAGTGGGAAGACTACATTTTTGGATGTGTTTGCGTTTATGGGGGATTTGTTGAATAAGGGAATCTATGAGGCGGTGCAGTTACGGGTAAATAATTTCAATGAATTGACATTTGGCGGATTGGGAAGTGAAATTGAGTTTGCATTTGAAGCGATGATTCCGAATGGAATTAGCATGAATCCTAAGCTCAGGGCATTTGATGCGGTTCGATATGAACTAAAAATATGGGCTGAAAATGGCTCTTCCAAGACAAACACGATCGAAAATTGCTTCTTGTTTAAGTCCACTGACCGACCAAAAAAAGAACATTGGCAGAACTCAAATTATGTTGCTGTCTTGGTATTAGGAAGCACAGATATTTCATTTGATTCCACAAAAGTATTCCAAGCTGTTCAGATTCTCACCGATAAGACCGGAACTACTCTAGTTCGTGAAACATCCGAATTATTCCGAGAATATCCTCATTTTGAATCAGACAAATTGGTTTTAGGAGCATTGTCAGAAGACATTCAGAAGTACCCAGTAACAACCTGGCTCAAAAACCAATTCAAAAAATTCATCCAACCCATCCAAATCGAAAGCGGTGCAATCAGTAAAGCCGGCAAAGAACGCCGCCCAGGAACGGTCAATCCGGATGGCTCCAACCTCCCTTGGCTAATCGATTCGCTCAAGAAAAAATATCCCGACCGCTACAAACTATGGTTTCGGCATATACAAAGTGATTTTCCTGAAATCAAATCGATCAAGACAGTGCTGCGCGAAGACCAAAACGATATGTTTCTCAAAATCAAATACAAGGAAGGCCATGAAGTCAAACAATGGATGGTTTCTGATGGTACTTTGCGTTACCTTTTGTTGACGATCATCCCTTATCTGTTGGATTTGGAAGGATTATTTCTGATCGAAGAGCCTGAAATTGGATTGCATCCGCGTGCCATACAGTCAGTCATGGATTCCCTACGCAGTGTCTATGGCGGACAAGTTTTAGTGACGACACATTCGCCTGAAACGGTGAATTGCGCAACGAAGAAAGAGCTACTCATTTTTTCAAAAAATGAAGCAGGGGAAACGCAAATCATGCCTGCAACGGAGCATCCCTACTTTAAGGATTGGAAACTAGATCTAGGCTCTGGCGTATTCTATGGTCCGGGAGTCATGAAATAGTTTCCAAAAATGAAAAAGGATCTCATCATTCTTGCTGCCGACTCCACTGCTCGTATCATGCTCGAACAGTTGATTGTTCGGTTTCCAAACGTTTTGGGAGTGAGTCCATTTTCTTGCGAAATATTGGTTCATCCCAAGCGCGATCCTGGCTGTTACAATTTCGGGGTGAATGATTTGACCGAATATGAAAAGCATTTTGAGCATTGCATCCTCATTTTCGACCACGAAGGTTGCGGCGCAGAACACAAATCCCCCGCAGAAATCGAGGCGGAATTGGAAAAACAGTTGACCAATGGCTTATGGCCCAATCGCAATGCAGTCATCGTGATCGAGCCAGAATTGGAAAATTGGATTTGGACCAATTCCATTCACACAGCAACTGCAATGGGATGGGAAGACCTCGCCACGCTGAACGAATGGCTGGTCGCGCAAAGATGGTTGCTACCTGATGCGGCGAAACCTAGCCACCCCAAAGAAGCTATGCAAGCTGCTGTAAAGCAGAAGCTGAGAACTCAAATCGCATCCTCCACCTTCGCCAAGATCGCCCAAAAAGCCTCCTTCAAATCTTGCACCTCCCCCAGCTTCCTCAAATTCAAATCCACTATCACCACTTGGTTTCAAGCCCCAAATCCATGAGTCTCCAAGAAGAATTTCACGCCTACCGCAGCAAAATGAATGCCCGCATTTTGGGCAGCGACTCCAAGGTCTTCAAACGCCTTTGGAGTCTCGACACCCTCACCTATCAGGACGCGGGGGGCCTCGACAAGAAGACCAAGGAGCTCATGGGCCTCTGTGTGTCGCTCGCCATGCGCTGCGACAGCTGCGTGAAATACCATATCGAAGAGGCGCTGCAAGCGGGCGCAACGGAGGCAGAGATTATCGAGACCTTCGAAATCGCCACCGTCATCGGCGGCAGCATCGTGATCCCCGAGCTGCGCCGCGCATTTGATTATTTAGACGAAATTATAGGTAGAAGGTAGTAGGTAGTAGGTTCGTTGGTGTCGCCACCTACCACCTACTACCTACTACCTACTACCTACTCTCCTCTTCCAACTGATAAATTTTTCGTACCTTGATGTTTTCAATCAAGGATAGGTGAGTATGAAAATATGCTACGCACTCGCGCTCTGCATCTCGCTGATGTGCAGCTTCGCCAGCGCCCAAAACATTGTGAATGAGCCGTTCAACGTCGGTATTCCCGGCACATGGCCCATCGTCAATGGTGGCGGCCCAGTGGACACCTGGTTTGGCACCACCAATGGCCTTGCTGGCAATACCCTCAATGGCAGCCAATTTGCCTTCGTGAACAGCGATGCCGCCGGCAATGCGCCCCATCCCCTCCTGAGCGAGCAGCTCATCACCCCTACTTTCAATGGGACATTGTATGCCCAGATCATCCTCGAATTTGACCAATTTTTCCGTGTCTTCTCCACCGACCGCGGCTATGTAGAGGTCTGGAATGGCACGTCATGGGTCACCGTGCTCACCATGAGCGCAACCGCTGGCGCGTGGAATGCCCCCAATCACCCAACGCTGAACATCACGCCCTACAGCAACGCTGCGATGAAAGTGCGCTTCCGCTACGAAGACAACAATGTCTGGGCCTGGTGGTGGGCCGTGGACAATGTGCGCATCTATGCCCCCCCCGCCAACGAAGCGCAGCTCACCGGCATCACCCTACCGAGCCGGCAGTGTGGACTCACGACGACAGAATCCATCACAGTTGCAGGCCGCAACAATGGCACCGTCGCGATCACCTCGCTGCCCTTGCGTTACCGCATCAATGGTGGCGCCACCGTCTCGGAGACCATGACGACCGCCGTCGCTCCCAACGCCACCTTCAGCTACACCTTTGCCTCCCCCGCCAACATGGTTGCTGCCGGGCAATACCGCGTCGATGCCTGGGCCAGCCTCCCTGGCGACGCCACCCTCGCCAACGATAGCATCCTCGGCAACACCACCAAAAACCACATCGTCGTAAGCAGCTTTCCTTACATCGAGGACTACGAAACCAGCCAAGGCGGCTGGTTTGTAACCGGCACTGCCCCTAGCTGGGCTTGGGGCACCCCGGCCAAAGCCACCATCCAAGGCGCCTCCTCAGGCACCAAGGCTTGGGTGACTGGCGGATTGGGAACGACCTCTTATGCCAACAATGAAAACAACCGTGTCGAGGGCCCCTGCCTCGACTTCACCAACACAGGTGCACCTTGGGTGGGCCTCGATACATGGTGGAATTCAGAATTCAGCTGGGACGGGGCCAATCTTCAAACCAGCATTGACAGTGGCCTCACTTGGCAGAATGTCGGGCAGCTGGGCGATCCCGACAACTGGTACACCGACGATGCCATCGACGGTAACCCTGGAGGATCGACCGAAGGCTGGTCGGGCCGCAATGCTACCGGCAGTGGCGGCTGGGTGCGCTCGGTACACAGCCTCGCTTACCTCGCTGGCGAGGCCGATGTGCTCGTGCGCATCAACTTTGCGAGCGATGCCTCCGTCGTGGATGACGGCTTCGCTTTTGACAACTTCAATGTCGCGCGGCAGCCCAACATGTACCTAGGTCCAGATATCGCAGCCTGCGACTCGGCCACCCTCGATGCAGGGCTTGCAGCCGCCTATGACTGGAGCAATGGCGACAGCACACAGACATCGACCGTGTATCAGTCGGGAACCTATACCGCTACCGTGCGCGATAGCTTCGGCTTTCCAGCCACCGACGTGATCGCGGTGACCATCGATGGACCACGCACTTGGGACTTGGGCAATGATACAATTTTGTGCGCGGCCAACAGTTTTGCCATTGCAGCAGGTCCAGGAGCAGCCAGCTACCAATGGTCCAACAATGCGACCACTGCCCAGGTCATTGCCAACACAAGTGGGCTCTATGCCGTGACTGCCACCAGCAGTATTGGCTGCCAGCGTAGCGACAGCATCATGCTCACATTTTCAGACCTCAGCGCTGCTGTGAATCTGCTAGCGGGCCCGGTCTGCCGAGGCATCCCTACCAGCTTCATGGACATGAGCGCTGGCTCACCAACAAGTTGGTTTTGGGATTTTGGCAACGGTAATCTGAGCACCAACCAAAATCCGACAACAGTTTATACCGCAGGTGGCACGTTTATATTGAACTTGGAAGTGAGCGATGGACTGTGCATCGACGACACCAGTTTTTCCGTGTTGGTAGAAGTATGCGTCGGTGCCGATGCCCAAATCATTTCCCCGCTGAGCGCATATCCGACCCCTGCGAATGAACAAATCTACCTATTGGGATTGGAGGCCGTGGATCCTGCACTCGATGTGCAACTCGTCGATGTCGCAGGGCGCACCTTGCAATCGATACCGCTGCCCCAAGGTACAAAACCTGCCATCTTCCCCTTGGCAACCAGCTCATTGGCGGATGGTATCTATGTATTGCATGTGTGGGGCGATGCCATCCAATGGCAACAAAAGATTATTGTGGCTCACTAGTATTCCAGCAATCTAAATTTCCCAACATGATCCTCGCTATTTGGGCGCTGTTGGCGTAGCCAATAGTCCTCAGGTCAGCGCCCCGGCTATCCCCAGCAACAGCGACACAGATTTGAGCCGAACGTTCGTCATTTTTCAGAACCCTTCAAAATCAAACCTCATGCGTTTTTGTTGCTGTGTCAAATTTAGAATCGTTCAAACCCGACACAGTTTTTGAGATACACCCAGAATACACTCCAATCTGCGGAAATCACCCCTCACTTCAAACGATTTGATTTCGCCCACGCTGGGCTGCTGGGCTTGTCGATCGCTTCAAACGACAAAATCGGGTCCTTTTCAATCCAGCGGGACTTTGCTTTCTGGAACATTTGACCGTGTCGGATCACATCCCTCGTTCGGCAAAGCTTCGATTTGATTACAAGAATTGCTAGATTGCATCTGAATCTTATATTTCCCTTCATTGACTACAATTCTAAGTATGAGAAAGAAATTTACCTTCAAGACACACTTTGCAGTATTTGCATGGTTGTGTTGTGCCTTGCTCACGACAGGATCTGCCATGGCGCAGTATTGTCTCCCCACATACCTCAATCCTTGCACCACTGATGACTATATCAATAGTGTGAACTTCGCAGGGATTGTGAACAATGTCACGGGTTGCGGCAACCCTGGTGCCAGCAACTACACCAACTACACAGGTGCGTTTACCGCCAACATCACGATCAACACGAGCTACCCGATCACAGTATCCCCTGGCCCGACTTGGGGGCAATATTTTGTGGCGCTGATCGACTTCAACCATGACAATGACTTTGCCGATGTAGGCGAATTTTTTGATATCGGTTATTCCCTGGGGGGTGGTTCTGTGACCAACAATATCACCGCCCCATGTGGCGCGCTCACAGGCATCACACGGTTGCGCATCATGTGCCGCTACGCCAATACTCCCCTGACCCAAGCCGATGTCTGCGCTAGCGGACTGAGCTTTGGGGAGGTCGAAGAATACAACGTCAACATAAGCCCGCCCGCAGGCACTGATGGTGCGCTCACCCGCTTTGTGAGCCCAGTGACCGCTTGTGGCATGACTGCAAGCGAAATCGTGCGCGTGAAAATCAAAAACGTAGGCGGCTCCGCCATCAATGGCTATACGGTCTGTTACAGTGTAAACAATGGCGTGCCCATCTGCGAAACGGTCGCCACTGTGATCCCAGCCTGTGATTCGCTGACGCACACCTTTGCCACACCAGCAAATCTCTCGGTGGCTGCGCAATACGACTTTGACGCGACGCTCACCGTTGCGGGAGACGGCAATGCCTCCAACAACGCCATCACCAATACTTATGTGGACAATATCCCTGTCATCGGGACGCTACCTTACAGCCAAAATTTTGATGCTGGCAACGGTGGTTGGACCACGAGTGGCGTGAGCTCTTCATGGGCTTGGGGCGTACCGACGGGCACGTTTATCAACCACAGTGCCTCCCCAACCAAGGCATGGGTCACCAACCTCGCTGGCCCCTACAACCTGGATGAACTGTCCT
>JANORP010000358.1:0-3007 GCA_031415375.1 Bacteroidota bacterium
CAGGCACCTTTTTGGAAAAAGCGCTTGGTGCTAAAATTATTAAAGCCCAATTGCACCGTGCCCACAAAGCCACCACCGAACACGTAGCCAGAGTAGTCACGGATGCGACCACCCCAACCACCTTGCACTTGCAACTGATCGCTCGGTTTCTCCTCCACGATATACTTGATATCGACCGTGCCATTCACAGGGTCTGGCATTGGCAAGACCTGGAGGCTCTCTTGGTTGAAATAACCAAGGTTCAAGATTTCCCGCTGGGAGCGAATCAAATCTGCGCGGCTAAATTTTTGGCCTGGCAGGGTACGCAATTCGCGCAAGATCACATAGTCGCTGGTCTTGGTATTGCCTTCGATAATGATCTTTCTGATTTTGGCCTGCGGCCCTTCAAACATCCGGAATTCCAAATCGACCGAATCGCCTATGATGGCAACCTCCATCGGTTCCACACTGAAGAAAAGATAGCCGTCGTCGAGGTAGAGACCAGAGACATCACGGCCCGACTGATCGCCATGGAGGCGGGAATCGATGAGTTCAGAGTTATAGACGTCCCCCTTTTGGATGTTGAGGATGCGCTTGAGCGAGTCGGCAGAGTATTTGAAGTTGCCAACAAAGTCGATGTTGCGGATATAGTATTGGCTGCCTTCGATGACCCTGAGCTCGACGTCGAGGGTCTTCTCGTCAAACATATAGGTGCTGTCAAAGACGATCTCTGCATCGCGATAGCCGTTGTTGCGGTAAAATGTGATGAGATTGGCCTTGGCCTCGTCAAATTTCTTGGGAAGGAACTTGCTCCTTGCCCAGAGTCGCCACCAAAGTTTCTCCTTGATGGTTTTCATCTTGCCCTTTAAACGTTTGTCGCTAAAGTCTTGGTTGCCTTCGATCTTAATCTCATTGATCTTGACCTTGGGACCTTTTTTCACGGTCATATAGACCTTGACGCCACCGGCCATGTCATTGTCTGACTCCACGGCGTCAAAGGTCACGTCGGTATTGTAAAAGGCCTTCTCCATGTAATAGTTCTCGATCACACGGCGAGCGCGGCGTTCCTTTTCGGCATTCCAGATCGTACCACGCAAAAAGAAGTTCATCTTGCCCTTGAGATCATCGGCTTGGCTTTTGGTGACGTCGCCCTTGAAGGAAAATGAGCTGATGCGGGGGCGTTCGGTGACCTTGATGAGCAAGAAAACCTTGCCATCGACGACATTCTCGGCAGAGATGTTGATGTCTGAAAACACTTTTTGATCCCAGAGCGACTTGATGGCCTTGGCGATCTCGGTGCCAGGAAGCGTGACTTCCTGCCCGAGGCTCAAGCCCGAGTGGATGATCACGGAGTTTTTGCTGGTGTATTGGCAGCCCTCCACATCCAATCCACCGATGGTGTATTGTTGCGGATTGTCATAATCGATCTGAGCTTGCGTGAGCAAGCACCCCATCAGGAATGAAAAGAGAACCCAAGCAGTTTTTTTCATAGGGACTTTAATTGTTCGCTGATCATACCAAAGCGTCTTTCCCGATGTTGAAAATCGTGAATGGCCTCATAAAGATCTTCACGGGTGTAATCGGGCCAAAATTTTGGTGTGATGTAAATCTCGGCGTAGGCCAGCTCCCAAAGCAAGAAATTGGAAATGCGAAACTCCCCTGAGGTGCGGATCATCAACTCAGGGTCGGGCATGTAAAATGTACTCATGTTGTTGCGTACATCCTGCTCGGTGATTTCGCCGGGCGCCAGCTCACCAGCCTTGACCTTGTCTGCGATTTTGTTCACGGCATTGAGGATATCGCTGCGACCACCATAGCTCAGGGCGAGGGTGAGCACAAGCCCATCATTTTGGGCAGTGAGCTCCATCGCTTGCGTGAGCTCCTTGAAGGCACCTTTGGGGAGTGCCTCCAGATTACCGATGGCCCGCAACCTGATCTTGTGCTCCATGAGCGTAGGTACTTCCTTGCGGATCGTGCCCACGAGCAATTCCATGAGCGCACGCACCTCAAGCTTGGGCCTTTTCCAGTTTTCAGTGGAGAATGCGAAGAGGGTCAAGTATTCTAGACGTAGTTCTACGCTAGATTCCATCACCTCTCTGACCGCTCGGAGTGCTTGCCTATGCCCAAAAATGCGCACATTGCCCTTTTGCTTCGCCCACCTGCCGTTGCCATCCATGATGATCGCGACATGGCGGGGAAGCTTTTGCAAATCAATATGCTCTTTCTTACTTCCCATGCAAAAAACAGAGGGCCAAGTTACAAATTTCTTCGGGAATGCGAAGGGTATTTAACATTGCACCCCTTCACATAATAAGTTATTGTGGATTTTGATGCGCGATAGCGACAACTTCCATCCTATACCAACCGCGATCGTGGACGCCGAAAAAGCCAAAAAGCGTATTGGTACATCACCAATACGCTTTTTGTATTTCAATATTTGATTGATCAACGGAACTTGGGACAGATCACCCAATCAAGGATGTAAGTCGCTGAAACCATTGACAATACATACCAATCGCTTTGCGACTTGTCGCCACGGATACCGTTCCAAAACTCGCCACCTTGTGGGTAGATCGAGCGGTCGATGCGGTCACTCAAAACGGCTGCGGTCTCGCCTTGCTCAGCACGCAATTGATCGACGTTCACATAATAGCCGCTCACGTCGTCGATATAGTCGGTAAAGGTCTTGCGCAAGCCAAGCTCAGCATTCAAGTCGATTTTGTCGGTGAGCTTGTAGCGGATACCCAAACCAAATGGGATGCTCAACTGTACCAATTTATAAGGTTGTGGGCAATCGCCCGTTACGTTCAAATAGGTCTGGCCTTGGTGGCAGTTGGCCATAAATTGACCTTCTGTTCCGAGTGGCTGCAAGTCATACCATTCGTTGCCCAGCTTGCCTTGTGGATTGAAAGCGAATACCGCGACACCACCGAAGATGTAGGGGGAGTACTGAGGGCGGTACATGAACTTCCTGTCATTGGCAAAAAATTCATAGATAAAGGTGAGGGATGCCTCAGTGATCGGTGAA
>JANORP010000359.1:0-14321 GCA_031415375.1 Bacteroidota bacterium
TGTAGAGTGGAAACCCGACAATAAGGACACGACGGTCTATCAAGCCTTGGATACCGCAAGGTATGCATTGAAGTCTAGCAACAAGGAAATCAGTTTCAAGGGCTGCGTGGTGGCGATCGACCATAATCAAGTAGATGTGGCTGATTTGCAGCTCTATTACGAGGATCCCAAGACAGGCGGATCGACCTTTTTTGGGGACGAAGACAACTCTGGAAAATACGCGATTTTCCCAGGCAATTATTTCTTGACCTCTAATGCCAGCCACTCCTCGGTAGGTTTTTTGCTTGGTGCCGATTGCAAGATTGATACAAAGGTGCATTGGCGAGCAGAGGACGGTACCAAGGCAGCTTGGGAGCGGCTGCACACCGATTTTTATGAGTTTACTGCCACCAATGCGCTGGTCTTAAAAGGGCAGCCTGTGGATGCGAAGCTCCACCTCAAAACTGACCAAGAAGGTGTTTTTGAAGGGATGGCGGCTTCCAAAGTCGAGTTTCAAGACAATGTCGTGAACACCGTCAAGCTGCTGCCGGGGCAATACCATGTCGGTATCAAGACGGAGGGCGCGTTGGCGGTTGATATGCAATTTGATCTCTTGAACAAGACGGGGCGGCTGAGTCCTGTGATCCAATGGAATGACTTGATGGGCGGCCGTACCAATGGTGTGATGGCAGCCTTGGAACCTGGCTGGGTCTATGTCGCGCCCGAGCGCTGGGAGGCTGCCGGCGGACTGCCGCCATTTGATGTAGATGCTGCCCCGCAACCGTATGCCGTGCTCAAGGACAAGCTCGATGCGGGTTATTATATCTCCAAGTTGGGTGAGTTTTGGCTGCGCTACGATGAGCGTTATGCAGAAAGTGCCGATCTAAACCTACGGATCTTGGACAAAGACAATGTCGAGGTGCCGCTGAGCGCGCCTGTGGCGCGGCAATATGGCGCCAACTGGATCCAATTGCAATTGCCATCTGGGTTCACCGTGGGTGACTTTTATGTCTTGGAGGTGCGGAGCGAGAAGGGAGACCTAAGCATGCTGCGGTTTCGCTATGATTGAAGATTCTAGATTGGAAATTGGAGTCTTTTTGTTTTTGAACTGAATTAAAAATGCAATCCGATAACGTTATGAAGCCTAGTTTCAAACAGGGAAAAATGAGCCGTCTCGACCGCAAGTATTGGGTGATCAAGCAGGTCTCGCGGGTCTTGCTGGTGACGGTGACGCTGCAACTGTTTCTGCCCACGCAGAGCAAGGCGCTTACGACAGGGCCCTCACAACCTGAGGTCATGCAGTTTCAGCAAGCCGGCACGAGCGGCATGGTCGATCCCTTCACAGGAGCCTTCAACTACAACATTCCCCTGTTTGAGCTGCCGGGCCCCAACGGGAGCTACCCCTTCAACCTCGCCTACCAAAGCGGGGTCAACATGGATCAAGAAGCCTCCTGGGTAGGCCTGGGCTGGAGCCTGAATCCCGGGGCGATCACGCGCAACATGCGCGGATTGCCAGATGAGTTTGATGGGGATGCGGTGAAGATTGAGCAGCATATGAAGCCGGATTGGACTGTGGGAGTGAATGGGAACTATGGTTTCGAGCTTTTTGGGGCTGATGCGAACATTGCTGGTACACTGGATCTGGGTGTGAGCCTCTATTACAATAGCTATCGTGGGCTCGGATACAAAGCGGGAGGTGGATTTGACGTCGGCTTTGGAAATGATATGACCGTAGGCGGAGGGCTCAATCTTAGCCTCGATGCGCAGGATGGAATCGATGTCTCCCCAAAATTGAGTTTTGGCAAAAAAGGAGAACGAACCAATGCAAAGTTTAGTGCGGGACTTGGGTGGAATTCTAGAAGGGGTCTGACTGACATTTCGATGACCGCAACAAGCACGCAGAATATCATCACAGGGTCTCGATTGGCGTCAAAGGATGGTCCTGCGCGTGCAACGTCAAGGACTTCGGGACAAATTGGAGGCTCTTCGACACTTTACTCAGCTTCCAATGGCAGCATGCCATTTATAGATAAAGAGATGGGAGGTTATTCTGTGTCGATAAACCTTAAGGCTGGGGCGGTTTCTGGTGCCGATCCTAACTTTTCAATTGGCGGCTATTACAATCGGAACTTTCTGGCTTGGGATGTTAAGGATATTCCATCCTACGGTTATTTGAATATGCACAAGGCTGCGCCCGAAGATATGGTCGATGTAAATCGAGCAAGTGATGGTGTGATTCGTAAAGAGACTCCCAATTTGGCGGTTCCTATCTTAACAAATGACGTCTATAGCATCAGTGGTCAAGGAACCGGGGGAGCATTCCGTGCTTGGCGAAACGATGTCGGTGTCGTTGGAAACCGCAAGATGTATTCTGGTAATGCAAGTGGGCATATCGGGACGGAGTTGAACCCGTTCAAGGGTGCACTTGACGGCTCACTGGGTTTGTCGGTTTCAAGTAGCGGAATGTGGGAAAACGCCAATGACGCGGTGCGTGATGCCAATCACCCGAACCTGTATGGATTTCATGGCGGAGATGGATACCGTGCCGATTATGAACCTTGGTATTTCAAGGTGGAGGGTGATCTAGGCACAGACCCACTCGGTGACTTGAATTACATTGGCGGAGACGAGCCTGTAAGATTGGCCGTGAACATAGACTCTGATGGAAGCGGACGTAAATTGGGGCATCTCTATGAGGGTCTTGAGGACAAGAATGGGAACCCTATTGGGGGCCTGAACGCACGTGAATCTTATTTGACCGATCCCAACCGTCGGCCCCGCAATCAGGTGGTGAACCATGTACGCGTCAAAGAAATCAAGACGAACCCGACTGGGTTTGGGGAATATGAGATCAAACATTTTACGAATTCCCAAGGTAGTTTTGCCCCAAATCATGCTGTCCCTGGCGTTGCATTGTCTCGTTCTCATCCCGATCACCATTTTGCGGGCATGAGTGTGGATCAGGCGGATGGAAGCCGCTATGTCTATGGACTTCCTGCCTACAATAAAAAACAGGTGGAGTGCCTCTTCACTGCGGATGGGTCCTCGGTGACTTGTGACCCAAGGATCAACATCGACTACAATACGCAAAACAACAAAATCAATTACGAGGTTTTTGGAACGGATCAATACCTGCATCGCACGGAGATGCCAGCGTATGCACATAGTTATTTGCTGACCTCGATGCTTGGCCAAGACTACGTGGATGCCGACAATGTTCCGGGTCCATCTGATGGAGACCTCGGCTTCTGGGTGAAATTCAACTATGTGAAGGTCAATGACTATCGTTGGCGGGCGCCTTTTGCGGGGGCAAACTTGGACAAAGGGCAACGCAGTACAATCGAAGACGACAAAGCCAACTATATGTATGGGGAGCGTGAGGAATGGTACCTCGCAAGTGCAGAAACCAAGACCCATGTTGCAGAGTTTGAAATTTCGGAACGGGATGACAACCGTGGTGCCCTGAAGGAGCTTCAGAATTTGAATGCAGGGGTGAGTGGTACGCAACTGGGCAATTCTTATCGTTTGGACAGGGTGAGCCTTTACTCGAAGCTTGAATTGGTTCAAAATCAAAATGCTGCACCGATCACGAGTGTCGCGTTTGAATATAGCTATGAGCTCTGTTTAGACCTGCCCAATAATGTGTATTATGCAGGTGCTGGAACGCAGACCCCCAATAGTGGGAAGCTTACGTTAAAAAAGGTGGTTTTTACCCACGAGAATAGCACAAGAGGCCAAAACAACCCTTTTGAATTTGAATATTCAACTGAGAACCCATCCTACGATGCCATGGCGCAGGATAAGTGGGGTAATTACCGACCTGTAGGGAACAAATGCATCGCTGGTGCCTATCCTTATACACAGCAATCCACCACCCGTCAGGATTTGGATCGTCAGAATTCGGCATGGCATCTAGTGGGAATCAAGCTGCCCACTGGCGGCGAGATGACCATCGATTACGAAGCCAATGACTATGCCTACGTTCAAGACAAACCTGCGATGGAGATGTATCTTTTGAAAGGGACGTCAGCCGATCATAGTTCGAGTTCCTATAGTGACAAAGTTTATAATTCAAGTTACAATGGTTCGAACCCGAGCCCTTCTCGTGCCCAACAGCGACGGCTCTATATCGATCTAGGCCCCAATCGAACCGTAAATACGCAATCTGAAATTGACAGGATCGTTGGAAAAAACAGTGCTGTCTATTTGAAGTGTCTCATGACGCTCAAGAAGCCCAACCACAGTATCAGAGAATATGTAGAAACATTTTTGGAGAAAGACGCAATGGAATACGGACCTCACTTAGTGGGAGGCCAAACACTGGCCCAAGGTGCGCAGTTGATCTATATCGAACTCAAGGAATGTGATTGGAACGAGGGGAAATTGAGTGAGTATCACCCACTGGCCGTTGCCGCATGGACGCATTTGCGGTCCAGCCTTCCGCAAATGCTGTCATTGCCAGCATTTGCAACGCCTGCTCCGGATCCTGGTACATCAGCCTTTGCACGGAAGCAAATGGTAAAGTCGCTTGCATCGGCTGGTCCAGAATTGGCGCGGATGTTTGGTGGGTTTTACAATAATGCAGATCTCGAAATGTGGGCTGAGGATTTTGATCCCGATTCCTCCTGGGTACGGTTGAACAGTTTTGACATGCGCAAGGTGGGAGGTGGATGCCGCGTGAAGAGAATCACGATTTCGGATGATTTTGACCTTGGAAATGGTAGCAGTGACAATTTGGAAACGGGGGTAGTTTATGATTATTCCATGACAGAAAACGGCAAGGTGATCAGCTCAGGTGTGGCAGCGTACGAACCGATGTTGGGGGGCGATGAGAACCCATTGCATGGTTACAAGCGTTATCCCTCGGCGACGCCGCTGATGAGCGACTACAACCTGTTTCAATCCACGCCTACCAATGAACATTATATGCCTGGGCCTAGCATCGGCTATCGTCGGGTGACGGTGAAAAGCTTGAATACGGAATTGGTGACCACGGGACAAATTGCGGCCACGATCCCCTCGACTGGCGCGGTGGTGCATGAGTTTTGGACTGCAAAGGATTTTCCAGTGGTATCCGAAGAGACCGTGGCAAGGATCAAGCCCTTCCGGCTCAATATTCCTGTTCCATTTATTGGCTATTTTGGATACAACGACCTTACCGGTTCCCAAGGGTATTCCATCGTACTCAATGATATGCATGGGAAGCCGAAGCGTGTAAGCAATTATGGCGTGGATCCCGATGGCCATATCATCGACGCCCCGATTAGCTGGGTGGAGTATGAATATGCTGAAACGACGGTGAACGGTGGCACTGCCAACGAAACCCACCGTGTGCAAAACAAGGTGAATGCGCTCCTCTTTGATGTGGATCCCAATGATCACTCTCGGAGCTTGATCGCGCAAAAAGTACTGGGCCAAGACCATGAATTTTTTGTGGATATGCGGGAATACGATACGCATTCGGGGTCGATCGGCGCAGCAGGCAATGCCGACTTTGTGATCCTAGGTTTTTTACCCTCTATTTGGCCCAATGCCACTTATTCCAAATCACGCGTTCGGACTGCGGTAACCAATAAAATCGTGCATCGACAGGGGCTTCTGACTGGTACAAGATCTTTCAACCAAGGCTCATTGGTCAAGAGTGATAATTTGCTCTATGATGCGCAGACTGGTCGCCCGTTGCTTACACGGGTTACGAATGACTATGACGCGCCGATCTACAGCTATGAATATCCTGCCTTTTGGGCGTATGACCGAATGGGGCCTGCTTACAAGAATATTGGGGTGGAATTGAACGGCCTTACTGCAAGTGCTGTTGGAAACGGTTTGTTTTCCGTAGCAGGGGCTGGCATCGGTTCGGCTTATGAAGGGTTGCTGATCCCTGGCGACGAACTGATGGTCACGCCTGTGAGTAGCGGGCCTAGAAAAGCGTGGTTCGTTGGTTTTGACGGTGGGAACGCACGCTTTTATAGCGAAGTTGCCGTAGGGAACGGTGCAGTGGACTTACGTGTGCAAAAATCCGGGAGGAGGAACCTCCTCAATGTGGCTGCAGAGCAAATCGTGTCGCTCAGAAACCCGACCGTGAACCGTGGAAATCAGATGTGTTGGAGGGACGTAGTGAATCCTACAGCGGTTGTGGAGACGACTTGGGTGTCAACGCATATTGTCCAGGATACTGCATTGGCACCATGCCTTGAAAATATGGAATGGATCTTGAATATTTTCTTTCAGCACCCTGCAAGCGTTGCTGATCCGGGTTCAATTTATTACGAGCCAGCATTGTCTGCTCCTTTTGGATGTGGGGATTGTGAAATCAATTCGATTGACGCCACCTCTACCTCACAAATCACAATCGAATGTACAGCTATCGGTTGCACATTTGAGATATTAGACGATGCGGCAGTGCCGATTTTGATCGCGGATATTGACCGAATAGAAAATATCAATTTGGTATTGAATGCTCCCACGAATACGATCGGGGCAGGCTACACCTTCGGTATCTCCATGGACGTTTACCTGATTGGTAGCAATTCTCCCGTGACAGGCTGGTTTTCTGGATGTCCTGCCATCTTCGCCCAAGGATTGGTGATCAGTGAGCAGGAAGTCAACGAATACCATAGCAGTCTTACCGCGACCCCGAGCGACGACATCCTCTCGACGGAGATGTTTATGCTCGACAGTGTACTCTCAGCAAATGCGACAACTTTTAGCGATGCTTGGATGCAGGACTATTCGGATGTGCGGTTCAGCGGAGCCAATCCTGCGGCTCAATTGCATCGTTTGGAAACCTTGCACCCGTTTGCCAATGGGCAACGTGGCGTGTGGCGGGGGAAGGACAGCTATGTCTATGTAACCGACCGTCGCCAAAGCCCTGATATCAATACTGGGAAGGATGGGACGTTTTCGGGCATGCCGATGTTTGATTTCCAGAGCATCACTTTTGACCACTGTGCCAGCAATTGGCGCAAGACCAATGAGGTGACCCGCTACAGCCCTTATGGCAATGAACTCGAGAACCGCGATGTGCTGAATGTCTATAGCAGTGCCCTCTATGGCTACAATGGCAAGCTGCCGATCGTGGTGAGTGCCAACGCCGATTACCGCGAGGTCGGTTTTGAGAGTTTTGAGGAATACAAAACGGGGAACGGTGCCGCCTATCCCTACAATGTTTTGGAGCTCTCGACGGGCAACCTTGACTTTCCCACCGACTTGTCTGCGTCACCTAGGAATATATGGACCTATACCGACATTAAGAATGGGGAGAGCAATCACTTTTACCTACACGGGTCGATGACCAACTCCATCTTGATCAATCCCCTGACAGGTGCCAACCTAGTGGGCATGGTGCAAGGCCGCACGCATGGATCGATCGAGAAGCCGACCGTGCCCTTTGGGGAGAAACAACTTGTAACGCTCAATGGACTTTTGGCCATGAATACCAATGCGGCGCCCTACCTGCATCAATTTAGCAACTTTCCCATGCAATATGCGGGTCGGGTGGTCTATCAAAGACCTACCTTGATTTTGCCTCCCAATGGCCCGCAAAATGTGGGATACACCGCGGCCAAAGCCCATACTGGCAAGCAATCGTTGGCAATCACGGGAGAGGGCAAGTTTCCTCAAAACCGCCTGAAGTTGACTGGGGGCGAAAGCTATACCATCCAACTCTGGGTGAGCAAGGACAATACCGACGTGCCGACCTACCGTGATAACAACTTAAATGTGCTGGATCAGTTGGGTGCTGCTGTCGGCTACTATGATGCGGGTGGTGTTCTGGTTGGCGGGAGTGGCATCTTCCAGCCCACGGGGGAACTCGTGGAGGGCTGGCAGAAGATCGAGGGTAACTTTACGGTGCCCGCCAACGTCGAGAACATCGGGATCAGGCTGTTTAGCGGCCTGGATGGCAGGGATCCTTCGGTGGCCTATTTCGACGACATCCGCATCCAACCGCTCAAGAGCAAAATGACGTGCTATGTCTATGATCCCAGCAACTACAAGCTGCGGGCGACGCTCGACGACGACAATTTCGCGCTAGTGTATCGTTACGACGAGGCTGGTAATCTCTACCTGGTGCAGAAGGAAACTGTAGAAGGGATGCGCACCATTCAAGAGTCACGTGGGTTTATGGCAGAATGAAATTGACAATGGATAATTGACAATGGAAACAATACGAAACCAATTCTTCGCCGACTGGATTCCACAGTGGCAAACTTTCCGAGGCGGGTCTTTGCTTGGAAACAATGGCAATTTGCCAGCAGAAAACTGCACCGATAGTGTCAAAGAAAATATATACACAACCGAGTTTGGCATGAACAATCTGGATGGATTTTTCGGACGCATGGTAGTCGCCGTTTGCATGGTGGCGACACTGATGTTTGGCGGAGCTTTGAAGGCTGGTCAGGTGGAATACAACCTGCCGGTGGACCGGGTGGACCTGTCGAATGGCAACATTTATGTGCTGCATGACCCGACTTGGGCCGATGAGGCGTCCAACCCGACGGACTATGCCTCGATGCGGGAGAATCAGGTACGGCTGGTCTATAGCCGGGATGAGCGCAGCGACTTGGATGGGAACAAGTGGGAGTACTCCGTGACTTACACGGTATTCTTTATCGGACAGAACTTGGCGTCTGTGCAAAATACCTTGACCATCGCCCACGGCCCTGGCACGCATGATTATGCGGCGGTGGATGTGTACAAACCTGGGGCGCATACCATCTATGTGCGGATCGATGCCATTCAGATCACGTCCCTATCGGGCTGGGTGCCCGACGACATCCGGTTGGAGCTGGCAACTGTGACTGAGCGGTACCAACGGATGGACGTGGGGACATCACCATCGGCATTTGCTTTCGACGCAAATTCACAGACGCTCAGCTGGGCCTATGTGGCAGGTGCGGAGTCTTACGACGTAGAATGGAGCTGGATCGACGATGCTATCGTGACCCCGGTTACCGATCCCTGGGAGCGCGCGGTTCGCGTCAATGTGAGTGGGCAATCCTACATGCCCAACTTGAGTTACCGCGCTGGAAAGGTCTATTTCCGAGTGCGTGCGGTCGGAAGGTTCATCGACATCCCTGGTGAGTACAATCATCGGCGCTATGGTGAATGGACTTCCCCGATAAATTGGATCATTTCTGGGGCGGATCTCTGGGAGGAGGAGAGGAACCTGACCTATATGACGACGTTTGCCGAGGACGGGAAGTTCAAGAAGGTGATGAGTTACGTAGATGGCACTGGGAGGCAGCGACAGACCCTGACGCACTTAAGCAGCGATGGCACTACAGTGGTTGCGCAGACCGAATATGACCACGAGGGTCGCGGGGTCGTGACGACGATCCCTTCCCCGCTGCCCGGCATCGACCTGGGCTACGTGCCTGGTCTGAACATTACGGACGGGTTGGTCGGCACTTTTCCCTCCTACAATAGGGAGCATTTCGACAACCGTGCCAACCCGATCGCGAAGATGGACCTGCAGAGTGGGGCTGCCCGATACTTCTCTGACCAGAACAATATCGCAGGCATCCATCAGGGCTATATCCCCGACGCAGGCGGCTTTCCATTTTCCCAAGTCGAATACATGCGTGACGGCACGGGCCGAATTTCCCGCCAAGGTGGCGTAGGAGCAGACCATAAGCTGAATTCTGGGCACGAGGTCAAGTTCTTTTATGCGAACGCCACACCGACCGAGCTTCACCAAATGTTTGGCGGGAATGTGGGGAATGCGAGCCACTATCTTAAGAAGATGAGCGTGGATCCCAACGGGCAGGTATCTTTTGCTTGGCAGGATCAGGAGGAGCGGGTGGTCGCGACAGCCCTCGCGGGCGACGCGCCTGCTAATCTTCAGGAGCTCGACGACATGCCCACGAACTTCATCGTGGCGACCCTGCCTGCGGGCACGCCGTTTGCTCAAGGCAATGTGCTGAACGTGCTGAATCACGCCTTCCCCAATGAGCAGCTAGGCAAGGACTATTTCTTTGAATGGGATCTGGTGGGGGCGGTGGACAAGATCCTCTGCGACATCTGCTATGGTTGCAAATACTATGTAGATGTGGAGGTAAGGGACCCTGCTGGGGACCTGGTGACTCTGAATCAGACCTCTCCCACAACGCTGTCTGCCACGCATCTGCACCAAGAGGTGTCTGCGCAAGGCGGGTGTCCTCCCTATAGCTCGGCAGGGAGCCTTGACTTCAACCTCCATGCTGGCCTCCTCGGCGACTACCACATTTACAAGACCCTGACCGTGGCCGCGCCGGATCCCGCCGCGCTCGCATCAGCGATCGAGGCCAATCGTTCGCGGTGCACGAACTATACCAGCTTCAGCGACATCGAGGCAGGGTTGATAGGGGCCATCGACTATGGTGACTGCGAGCAGGAGCCCTGCAGCACCGTGGTGCCCATCTACAACGACAGCGACCCCAAGCGGAGAACGTCGTCAGGGTCAACCACAATTCCTTGCAACCCAGTTTTCACGATGACGCCCAGCGAGGTGGAGGAGACCGAGTGCGGAGGCATCTATCAGGCAATGGTGAACGATATTGCTCCCGGGGGCTGGCTGCATGATGCTGGCGATTGGGCGATCATCGGCAACGACCCTGCGCAAATCGAGGATTATTTGCTAAACCCGACAGCGCTGAACGGCGGCAACCCTCACCGCGAAGCCTGTCATTACAGGGCCTGCCTAGAGGATGCAGAGAGCCGACTCTGGGATCTGCAAATGGCGGCTTCCCCCGACTATGCATTTGCGGTGACTCACCACTATATTCCCACCACAAACTCCGTACCTGATCTTTGGGACCCTTGGTTCAACGTGTTCTATTTCCCGGGGCCCCAAAATCAATGGGACCGCCCAGCGCAAGACATGCTTGACCTGCTGTTTGCCGCATATCAGCCTTTGAGCACGACCGTGGGCATGGTGGACTATTACAGCAATACGAACAACGCGCCGCAGCTGATTCAAGACGCCTACACGACCCAATGTGCCAACAGCTCGAATCCCACTGCTTGCGTTGATCAGTTGCACTGGCAATTCACAGTAGGTGCCTACCTAGCCGCGAAAAATGATATGCAGATCGACTATATGATCAACGAGCGCGGTTGCCCCTATTACAGTGACGGGCATGCAATTGTACACCTGCCCACGCTTCCTGCACAGGCAACTTCCAATCACACGGCTTATTACTCGGCGCAGATGGCCTCGGAGTGTAATACAAGCTGTGCAGGCAGCGTGGCTTCATGGATGGGACAGCTTGAGGGGGCATGCCCAGACTTACTTCTGCCAGCAAATGCGCAGCATTGGAACGACCTTCGTGCTGCCTTGCTCGACTTCTGCCTTGGCACCTGCCAAGACGGCAATCCCCAAGCATTGCTTACGGATACCTATCTGAACAATGGTGCGCTGGACGATGTGGCCGATATTTTGGATCTCGTGGGCTGTTCCTCGGCCCTGGCTGCTACTGTGATCACCGATCCCTACGCCTACGACGACGGCAACGGCAATGTGTACGAGGAGCCTTGCACGCTTTGGGATCCCGCCCTGATCGCGATCCTGGACGAGGTGAGCGCCAATTGGCCGCATCCGATCACCAGCCTCCTGCCCATGGCAGGCAATGCTGTGCTACAGAATGCCTTTCCGACAGCTAGCGCCTTCAAGTTTGACGGTGGCGGGACGCTGCTGTTGCAGACAGCGAATCCATGTACGGCGATCGAACTGGTGGATGGCGTAGGAAATTTTGTAGATATCAATACCGTAAAGGTGCTGCGCTACGCGGAGTATTCCGGAGCCTATCCGGGTATTTATCCTGGAACGCTCGATTTCCAAAACACAAAGGTTGAAGCTGTGATCCCCATCTCGACCGCGCCATACGAGCAGTTGGTTCCCGTCTGGGTTTACAGCGACAATGGTTGCACGGGTGGCTTCACCGTGACGCAGGACGTCTGCTCCTATCCCCAAATGTCTGGGACGGGTGGGCTCGCGGGCCTGACGACCTTTCCGGCGGATCCGATGCTGCCATGCAGCACACAATTGCAGAATCAGGCGACCTACAATGCCACACTGATCTACCAAGCGCAGATGGCCGACCTCGTGGCGCAGGCCATCGCCGAGGCCACGGCGCTTTGCAGGCAAAAGCCGCCGATGTCGGAGACCTTCACGATGCGCCACCTGCCCAAGGTCTATCAATACACGCTTTATTATTACGATCAGGCGGGCAGCCTCGTGCGCACAATTCCGCCCGAAGGGGTGGAGCTTTTGGATGAGGCGACCGCCCATAGATGGGACAATGGGATCGGCAATCGGGCAACCGACATGCCGCAACACCGTATGCCGACGACCTACGCCTACAACAGCCTCGGGCAGATGCGCAAGAGCAGTACCCCCGACGGTGGCGACAAGCGGATGTGGTACAATGGCAAGGATCAGGTGCGCCTGAGCCAAGACGCCCGCCAAAACCCCAACGGCGACTTCGCGTACGTGAAGTATGACGAACTTGGACGCACGTTGGAATCTGGCGAATGCGTCAATTGCTCCACTGCGATCACGCAGGCGGTGCTCGATGACCGACTGTTTCCTGAGCGACAATACGAAGTTCTGCGCGACATCACCACCACCTATTACGACGAGGCCTACGACCCCACCTTCTCGGCCGACAACCTGCGCACCCGCGTGGCGGCGGCCACCCGCGAGGATGCCGAGGGCGACTTCGTGACCACGCAGGTCTATGACTACGACGACCACGGCAATGTGCGCAAGACGCGCACCTACCTCGTGGGCTTCGGGAACTTCGAGCTGGAGTACCAATACGACTTGATCTCAGGCAAGGTCAACCGCGCCAATTACCAAAAGGGCAAGCCCGATTACTTTGCGCACCGCTACAGCTACGACGGCGACAACCGCCTCACCAAGGCCGAGACCACGCGCGACAATGTCTTTTGGGACCGCGACGGGCGCTATTTCTACTACCCCCACGGCCCGCTGGCGCGTCTGGAGATCGGGCAGGACAACGTGCAGGGGCAAGACCACTACTACTCGATCCACGGATGGATCAAGGGCGTGAACATGCCTGGCGCGCAAGACGGTACAATCGACCCCGGCTTGGACGGGGAGATTGCAAGCTCGGCCAATGACGACAAGTGGGTGGGGCGGGATGCGATGGCATACACCTTGGGATTTTACGCAACGGATTACAATCCAATCGGTTCGGTACAGCAGGGTGTGACCGCTGGTATCTGGGGCGACCTGTCCCAGCATATCTTGAGCTTGCCCGGGCTGCAATCCGCTGGCCTGTACAACGGCAACATCCCGGTCATGGTGACCGACTTGAAGAAGGCCTCCATCGGCTCGAGCTTCATCGGCGGCCCGATCGTCAATGCCTACCAATACGATCAACTCAACCGCCTGAAGCAGGACAAGACCTATCATCGCAACGGCAACGGCTGGACGCGGTTCCCCAGCGGCACGCCAGGCGTGACCTACGGCCTCTGGGACAATGGCTATACATACGACCGCAACGGCAACATCGAGACGCTGCAACGCTCGGTGCCCGATGTCTCGGCGGGGCTATCTTCACGTACCTTGGACAACCTGACTTACAACTACTCGGGCGGGGCAAACAAGGTGGATAACCGTCTGAACAGCGTCGTGGACCTGGAGCCGATCCCAACCATGGGCGATCCCGGCTTGGTAGGAAGCGTTTACACGTACGACGCGATTGGCAACCTCATCGCCGACCAAAATGAGAAGATCGCGCAGATCGACTGGGACTTGCACAACAAGGTGCGGGCTGTGCATCGCACGGCCAATTCCACCGACCCGGAGCTGGCGTTTTGGTACGATGGAACCGGCAATCGCATCCACAAGCGTGTGACGCTGTCAAGCGGCGCAGTCAAGGACGAATGGTACGTCCGCGACCCGCAGGGCAACGAGATGGCCGTCTATGAGCGACAAGTCGAGGATGGCTGGTTCGTGACGCGCTGCAAGGAGCACCCGATCTACGGCGCCGACCGCCTCGGCATTGACTTGAACGGCGTGGAGATCAGCCGCTATGCCATCGGGGATGAAGATCCCAAGGACCCGACGGGTGACCCTTCTGGCCGTCATGCGCTGGTGATTGGAGAGATTTTATATGACTCGCCAAAGACGGGGGATGATTTCCCGACCGGGAAGGAATACAACGAAGGAGAGTATGTGGTACTGATTAACAAGTCCGGGTTGGACTTGGACCTATCAGAATATACGTTGCGAGTAGATGGCGACTCACTGGTGCTGACGGATTCGTTGGCGGCAGGCGAGCGGATGATCGTGGGTTTCGGGGAGAGTGCAGCGGATTTTGCGCAATTGGTGC
>JANORP010000360.1:0-18076 GCA_031415375.1 Bacteroidota bacterium
CGTATGAGCATGGCGAGGTCTTTGTCACAGATGATGGAGCCGAGACCGACTTGGACCTAGGACACTATGAGCGCTTTCTCAATACGCCCATGTCCCAAGCCAACAACGTCACAACGGGCCGCATCTATGAGACGGTGATCAAGCGTGAGCGCATGGGCGAGTACCTCGGCAAAACCGTGCAGGTGATTCCCCATATTACCGACGAGATCAAGCGACGCATGCTCTTGCTCGGGGAGACCGGCAAATTTGATGTTGTGATTACCGAGATCGGTGGAACCGTCGGCGATATCGAATCGCTGCCTTACGTGGAGACCGTGCGACAACTGCGGTGGGAACTCGGGCAGTCAGACAGCCTGGTGATACACCTCACTTTGGTGCCTTACCTCACGGCTGCTGGCGAACTTAAAACAAAGCCAACCCAGCACAGTGTAAAAATGCTGCTGGAGTCTGGTGTGCAGCCCGATATCCTCGTGTGTCGCACCGAGCATAAGTTGCCAAGAGAGCTGCGCACCAAGATCGCCCTCTTTTGCAACGTGCAGCAAAATGCAGTCATCGAGAGCATCGACGCCGAGACCATTTACGAGGTGCCATTGCTCATGCGCAAGGAGAAGCTCGACGAGGTCGTCGTCAAGCGCCTCAAACTCAAACCAGGGATTGTCCCAGAGATGGACAAATGGAAAGCATTTGTCGGTCGCCTCAAAAATCCTTCTGATGAATGCACCATCGGCCTGATTGGGAAATATGTCGAATTGAAAGATGCTTACAAGAGCATCGCAGAAGCATTTGTACACGGCGGCGCTGAAAACGACGCACGCGTCAAAGTCAAGTGGATCCACAGTGAAGACCTCAACGAGGCCAATGTGGAGCGGATGCTGCGTAACCTTGATGGGATTTTGGTTGCGCCAGGCTTTGGGGAGCGCGGGATCGAAGGAAAGGTCAATGCGGTGAAATATGCACGTGAGCACAAGATCCCATTTTTCGGAATCTGCCTCGGGATGCAAGTTGCTGTCGTCGAATTTGGGCGGAATGTCCTCGGTTTCAAAGACTGCCATAGCACGGAGTTCAAGCCCAAGTGTGGCCACCCGGTGATTCATCTCATGGAGGCCCAAAAGAAGATCCTTCAAATTGGCGGCACCATGCGCCTAGGGTCCTATGACTGTGAATTGCTGAAGGATAGTCAGGCACTCAAGGCTTACAAGAAGCCGTTGATTCAAGAGCGCCACCGACATCGTTATGAATTCAACAGCGCCTTCCAAAGCCAATATGAGGCTGCAGGAATGCGTGTCACGGGCGTTAACCCCAAGTCTGGGCTGGTCGAAATCGTTGAATTGCCCGCACATCCATACTTTGTAGGCGTGCAGTTTCACCCTGAGCTCAAGAGCACAGTCGAGAATCCACATCCCCTTTTCGTATCGTTTGTCAAGGCTGCGCTTGTACACAAGAACAAAAAGAAGGTTACAATCACTAAGGATGCATAAATGCCTAGGAAAAGCCCAGCATTTGCATTTCCAAAATTTGAAGTAGTTTTGCATCCTTGTTTATTTAATATTGCTTCAATCCTGATAAATGGATAGGAATACCATCATTGGTTTGGTGTTGATCGCGGGCGTAGTGCTCACATGGTCCATCTTTTTTGCGCCCAATGGGAAGGACGACCCCGCTCCGAAACCCAATACGCAAATCGAGAACGTGCTTGCCGGTGGCAAGGAAGACGTGCAAACCACAGCCCAAGCGGTCGCTGACCCGCAAAAACCGATCAGCATCACTGACAGTGCTTGGACCGCCATGGGCGACACCGCACGCAACGTGATCATCGCCAATGAAAAATCACTTGAGCACGGCGACTTTAGCAAGCTGTACCAAGGTGAGGATAGGGTCGTCGAAGTCGAAACTGACAAGTACAATATTGTCTTCCACACCAAGGGAGCCCGTATGGGTAATCTTTTGCTGAAGGATTTCATGACATCAGACAGCCACCCGCTGCCGATTCAGACAGAAAGTGCCACCAATCAGCTCGCTGTCAACTTCAAGCAGAAGGCCAATGTGAAATATCCAGGCGTCTCTACTAGCGACTTGTTTTTCGAGCCAAGTGCCTCATCCAAGATCAAAGTCACTGGCGATGCCAATGAAGTCATATCCTTCATGGCAATGATCGACGAGGCCCATTACATCGTGTACGGCTATACCTTTAAGGGCAATGCCTATGACTATGCCCTCGAAATCAAGCAGCAGGGCCTCAATGAGTTGATCGAGCGCCAAGCCATGCAAGTGGATTGGCAGACCGAGATTCCTAAAACTGAAAAAACCATGGAACTGATGCGCGAAAAAACCGCGCTCTATTACCGTGAGTCGGGTTCGGTGGATGACTTGGGGCCACGCAAAACACTCACCGAACCGGTCGCCGCAGAAAATCGTGTCGATTGGGTGGCATTTCACTCACAGTTTTTCACACACACGCTCCTCACTGAAGATGAGAAGGGATCGCTGGACAATGCGAAGTTTTGGCAAGCGGACCCAATTCCGCCAGATCCAGAAAATGTGAACTCTGGCGAAGTGGTGAAATTGATGTCACTGTCATTTGAGCTGCCGATTGCAACCCAACCTACTGGTAGCGCCAAGTACATGTTTTACGCTGGCCCATTGGACTTTGGAATTTTGAAGTCCTATGACCGCAACATGATCAAGCAGATCGGCCTCGGTTGGGGTCCTTTGCAATATGTGAATCGTTTCCTCACCATCCCGATTTTCAATGCGCTCGAAGGTGTGATCGGCAGCTATGGCCTCATCATTCTCTTGCTGGGCCTCATCATCAAGACCCTCATCTATCCGCTCACATACCGCACCTATATTTCGACGGCGCGCATGCGATTGGTGAACAATACACCAGAGGTGAAGGCCTTGGACGAGAAATTCAAGGATGACCCGACCAAGCTGCAACAAGAAAAGATGAGCATTTACCGTCACTACGGTGTGAGCATGTTTGGCGGTTGCTGGCCTATGCTTGTCCAATATCCCTTCCTGATCGCGCTCTTCTTCTTTTTCCCAAACAGCATCGAGTTGCGCCAACAAAGCTTTTGGTGGGCACCTGACTTGAGCACATACGACTCGATCTACAACCTTCCCTTCACCATACCTTTTTATGGTGACCACGTGAGCCTCTTCACACTACTCATGACGGCGTCGATCTTTGCCTATACCATCATCAACCAAAAGATGCAGGTACAGCAAGTCGCCAACCCGGTCATGAAGTATTTTCCCTACATCATGCCGATCATTCTGTTGGGTTTCTTGAACAAATATTCTGCCGGCCTGAGCTGGTACTATTTGCTCTCCAACGTGATCTCGATTAGCCAAACCCTGCTCACAAAATATTTTGTGAATGAAGATAAGCTGTTCGCCAAAATGCAAAAGGTTGCCCATGACCGGTCTGTCGATCCAAACAAGAAAAAGGGAACGATGGAGCGCTGGTCTGAGCGTCAGCAGCAGCGGCAGCGTGATGTCTCCCAGCAGCGCCAAGAGGCACGTGGCGAGGCTCCAGCGGCCAAGGGGACCAAAACGACGGCTCCTAAGAAGCGTCGCTAAGATTTGGCTCCATTTTTGATTGATAGCGTCTAAAACACGAATGTATATGAAGTCGATATCTAAATTCTTGGTTGTCGCATTGCTTGCGATCACGGTGCTAGCCGCCTGTAAGTCCAAGCAAGCCAATGGCGGCGTCGATGTGCCGGCTGATTTTGCACTGACCATTCAGCACACGGGTTGCCGTGGCAATTGCCCTGCCTACAATATTGCTGTAGATGCCAAGGGGGCAGCCACCTATGAGGGCCGCCGTGCAGTGGAAATGATGGGCAAATACACAAAGACTCTCGGCAAAGCCACGGTCACAGAGTTGGTCAAAGCTATCAAGGCCGCCAATTTTGGGGACTTTGATGCCGAATATGGGGGTGAGGTCGCCGACGTGCCAGGCATTACCACCACTGTGGTCATGGATGGCAAAACCATGGTCGTAAAAGACATTCGCAATGCTCCACAGCCACTCAAGGATATGGAAGCCAAGTTGGAAGAATTGATCGGCAAAGAGGGCTGGGTCAAGCAAGACTAAGTTGCTATTCGCAGGAAATTTGCCCGTTCACGTTGACAGCGATTCAGATTTTCATTAACTTTTGAAGATGAACTGGAAAAGGAACATTTTGCTGCTGCTCACAGCTACCATGCTGTGTGGTATTGTTGCGTCATGTGCGGGCGACCCTCGCAAGAATTGCAATCATCCCAAACATGGTGCTTACATGATGGAGCAACACAAGAAGCGGACAGGCTTCTGATATTGGCATCAAGTTTGCCTAGTCTAGGCAAATGAAACAGAAGATAGCTATGAAAAGAAATTTCATTGCACGGATCGCGCTGCTAGGTACTAGCTGCGCGATTTTGTTTTGGTCCTGCAAGGGAGACCGCGTCACATGGGATGGGGAGCTGACCTCGACGATCGACAACAATTTCGCCGACACCGAGTTTGGTGCAATCCGAAATATCGTCGATACCGAAGGCCGATCAGACACCATCATCTATGGCAAGGTCGCCGAGACAGAGGGCATCTTTTGCTCCAACTCCACATCGACCCTCACCATCAATAGCCCCACCAATGCTACATTGGTCATTGATTTTGGCACGGGTTCCAATTGCCTCGATGGGCGATTCCGGTCAGGCAAGTTACGTGCAGTCTTCAACGGGAAATGGAAAGATATAGGCTCGACAGTCACCATCACCCCCGAGAGTTATACAGTCGCTGGCTACGCCTTCCAGTTTACATCTGTCATCACGGTGAATGGACGAGATGCCGGTGGACACTTGAGTTGGACCACTGTCGTGAGCAATGCGACGATGATCAGCCCCACCAGTGGCACGATCACCTGGCGTGGCACGCGTACCACCGCCTGGGTGGCAGGCGAGTTCAGCACTGACCCCAACACGTTTGTCTATGAGGTCACTGGCAACTCCAGTGGCACTGCACGCAACGGCCTCACATTCACCGCAAATATCGACCAGCCTTTGCGAATCGAGCTCAATTGCCGATGGATCGTGTCGGGTGTCTGGAGCATCGCACCTCAAGACCGAGACCCACGCACGATCGATTATGGCACCAATGGTTGCGACGACCAAGCGGTCCTCAAAGTGGGTACATTCAGTACGGTGGTGACGCTCCCCTGAGGCGCTGGCGCTTCAATACTTGATGCAGGGCGATTTGGGCAATCGACGTTGGTAGAAAATTCTCTGCATCGATCTGTCGCCCAATTCGCCCTGCACTCTTTTTCTGCTTACTTTTGTCCTTCAAAATAAAAGATTGCATCTTATGGAACCCATTGTAAATGTAGATCCCTATCGAATCCCCGACATTGCCGTCGGTCATTCACATAAACTCATTGTGGGGCTCTACCTGCTACAATTGCTGATCCGCGTGATTTTGATGGTGGCTGCCAAGGAGTCCACCGTCGAGCGCTATACCAAGGTGATGCGTCTTCCGCATATCATTTTGTCGATCCTCATGCTGGGCACCGGCATCTATTTGATGGCTAGAGCGCCAGGCGGCATGCAACCCTATATCTTCTTGAAACTGGCTTTGGTGGCGGGCTCGATCCCGCTAGGCGTCATTGGTGGCAAGCGCAAAAGCGTCGCCTTTACGGGACTCGCGCTGTTATTATTGCTCGGGGCACTGGGTTTGTCATTGGCCAAGCCAAGGCTCATGTCTTCCTCGCCTATGATCGATCCAGCAAAGACAGGCATGGCAGACGAAGCGACACTCAAGGATGGTCAGAAGCTGTATGAAAAATACTGTATGCTCTGTCACGGGGCCGATGGTGCTGCTGGATTCCAAGGCGCCAAAAACCTGGGTGCATCTACGCTTGCGGACGCAGACATACTCAACCTCATCCAAAATGGAAAGGGCGTCATGCCTGCCAATACTGACCTGACTGCAGAAGAGCGTGAAAAGGTCAAGGAATATGTGAAATACATGCGCAAGTGATCTCAAGAAGTACGGTATTTGAAATGGTGCTCTTCAAATTGCTATGATGAAGATGAAATTCCCCAACTTTCTCTACATTGGCCTAGGCCTCATGCTCGCATCCCAAGGATTGCAAGCCGCAGACCCCAAGCCACGCCCCAAGTCCCCTGACAAGCTCAAGATAGCCACTGTGGCTTTCTACAACTTGGAAAACCTCTTCGACACAGAAGATGATCCCAAAATCAATGACGAGGAGTTTCTTCCCAATGGCACATACCAATGGACCAAGGAGCGCTACAATCGCAAACTCGCGAATATGAGCCAGGCGATCGATCAGCTCGGTGATGAAGACGGGCCAGAGATCCTCGGCCTTTGCGAAGTCGAGAACCGCAGGGTACTCGAAGACTTGGTCGCCACTGCGACCCTCAAGAAAAAGGGCTATGGAATCGTACACGCAGAGTCCCCAGACCAGCGGGGCATCGATGTCGCATTGATCTACAAGACCAAGCGCTTTACACCCCTCTACCAAAAATCCTACCCAGTGAGCTTCCCTGAGAATAAGGATGTCGTGACGCGTGACATCTTGCTGGTCAAGGGCATTCTCGACAAAAAGATCGATGTCACCTTTATTGTGAATCATTGGCCATCGCGCCGAGATGGTCAAGATGAGTCTGCTTGGAAGCGGGAACGCGCTGCGCAGACCTTGCGGCAGGTCGTGGATTCTATTTTTGCCCTTGATCCGCAAGCAAATGTGATCATGATGGGCGATCTCAACGACGATTGCAATGACCCGAGCCTGAGCAAGACGCTCAAGGCTGGCCGCGACTCTGTAGAGGCCATGGGAACCTTGTTGTACAATTGCATGGCTCCCATCAAAGCCGAGGGCAGGGGCACCCTCAAATTCAAAGGCGGTTGGAATCTCTTTGACCAAATCATCGTGAGCAGTACTATGCTCACGCCGACGGCGCTCATGCACTACGTCAAGGGATCCGCCAATGTCTATAACCCTCAGTTTATGCGGCAGACCGATGAGGGCGACTGGAAAGACGCACCCAAGCGCACCTTTATCGGTAAGAAATACGTCGCCGAGGGTTATTCTGATCATTTTCCGGTCTATATCTCTGTCGAATACTAATGCGAAGCCACGCGAATTTCATACGTCTTTTGGCTATGCTCATCCTTGTCCTTGCGACGGGTTGCGCGATTCCATTGGAGCCACGGTTTGAGCAGGTGTCTGAATTCAAACCGCATGGCAAGGCTGGCGGAAAGGAAGCAGGTATTACATTGGGACTTGATATGCACAATCCCAATCCTTACAAGATCAAGCTATTGGCTTACGATTTGGACATATTCCTCAATGGCAATAAAGTCGGCGATGCTACGCATCGCGGCAAACAGGTAATGATTGGCAAAAGCACTTCCACGATCCGCATAGAACTCGTGACCGACCTCAAACAGATCTTTGGTGGGCTTATCGGCGCCTTAAATGGTCTGCTTGGAAAGAAGCAAGCCCTAGAACTCGAAATCAAGGGCACAGTTGTCGCCAAGGCCAAAGGCATCCAAAAAAAGGTGCCGATCGAATTCAAAAAGGCACTGGACCTACCAGATTGACGCGCCAAAATTTCCAATTTCAATTAGGAATGCTCTATTTTTGGGACAGATGAGAGCGACGACACAGGTCCTGCTGAAAGATTTATTGCTGATCAGCGCCATGGTGCTGCTCGGATTCCTGCCTTTTCTGGGTGCTGCACCTCTGTTTGATTGGGACGAAATCAACTTTGCCGAGTCTGCTCGCGAGATGATGGTCTCTGGCAACTATTTCCAGGTACAAATCAATTTTGAACCTTTTTGGGAAAAGCCGCCCTTGTTTATCTGGGCGCAAGTCCTCTCCATGAAAATCTTCGGGGTCACGGCCTTCGCCGCAAGATTCCCGAATGCCGTTGTAGGCTTGTTTACTCTGCTTGCACTCTATTTCCAAGGAAGGCGAATGCGAGACCGCCGATTTGGACTCATGGTGAGCACTTTCTATTGCATCAGCTTGTTGCCATTTATCTATTTCAAATCAGGCATCATCGATCCGATGTTCAATCTCTTGATTTTCATGGGATTGATGCAAATACTTCGTTTTGAATTGGCCCCCGCCACTACAAAACCTATTGGCGCACCCTACCTCGCAGGTCTCTGGCTAGGCTTGGCAACGCTCACGAAGGGGCCGGTGGCCTTATTGGTGACTATTTTGGTCTATGTCATCTGGAAGCTGATCTGGGATCGCAAAAACATTCCTTGGCTCGCATTGAGCAAGTTTGTCGCTGTATATTTGGCTGTGATCGTAAGTTGGTTTGGGAGCCTCATCCTATTTTCCCCCGACGGGCTGGAAATCATTGTGAAGTTCATCACCTATCAAGCAGAGCTATTTTCACAAGCAGTAGCTGGGCATGAGCAGCCATTTTTCTATCACTTTTTGGTGTTTTTACTCGGTTGCTTTCCGCTTTCCGCTTTTGTTTTCAGGGGGATGCGGCTCAAGGACTTGGCAAACGAGGATCGCCTGATGCGTAACCTCATGCTCGTTTGGTTTTGGGTTGTGCTGATCCTATTCAGCATCGTGCGAACTAAGATCGTGCATTATTCCAGTATGCTATATTTCCCAGGGGCATTTCTCGCAGCCTTGTATTTGGACCGACTCTGGCAGGAGGGAAGCCGCCCGAAATGGGACACTTACCTCGTCTATGGCCTTGGATTCTTGGTGTTTGGAGTGCTTACGGTGGGAGTGAACATCATCGTCACGCAACAGGCGTGGTTGCGTGCGCACGCGACTTCTGTTTTTATGCGCGCTGCATTGGGTGCCGATGTCCATTGGACGGGATGGGAATTCTTGCCAGGATTGATATTTGTATTGAGCGGTGGTTTGGGTTTGTTTTTCCTGATGCGGGCACGTTACAAGGCGTTTTTGGTGAGTTTCGGGATTGCAACGCCCTTGTTTATCAATGGCTTGAACCTTTTGGTACTGCCACGCGTCGCCGATTTTTCCCAAAATGCAGCCATTTCCTTTTTTGAAAGCAAGGCCCAAGAAGATTGCTATATCATGACGCAAGGCTACAAAAGCTATGCGCAATACTTCTATGGGCAAATGAAACCCTATACGGCTTCATTTGCGCCCTACCACGACCGAGGGGAATGGCTTGCGATTGGCCCGACGGGGAAGAAAGTTTATATGGTCATCCGAATCGACCGTGTGAATCCCGAGATGGAAAGCTGGTTTCCCAAATTTACACCGATTGGCGAGGCGAATGGCTTCAAGTTTTATGAGCGCGATCCCGTGCAGGAGGCACAGCCATGATCGAAACCCACTTTTTCTCGACCTATATGCTGCCAATTGTCTTGGCGGTCATCATGCTCGGGATGGGAACATCGCTCTCGATTGCCGATTTTAAGCACATCTTCGTGAGGCCGACCGGCGTGGTGGCTGGTCTTGTCTGCCAAATCATCTTATTGCCAGCCATCGCAATCGGCGTTGCAGCTGCCTCAGGTCTGCGTCCTGAGCACCAAGTAGGATTGGTTTTGGTGGCGGCCTGCCCAGGTGGGGCAATTGCCAACCTGCTCAGCTACTTGATGAAGGGCAATGTAGCCCTCTCAGTATCATTTACCGCTGTCAATAGCTTCATCACAATATTCACCATCCCATTCGTCGTCAATGTAGCCTTGGATCTATTCATGGGCACACAGGCACCCTTGGTGATGCCCCTTTGGGAAACAATTGCCCATATTCTATTCATTACCGTGATTCCAGCCTTCCTCGGCATCTGGATGCAGGCACGATGGCCTGTCACGACACGTGCCATGCAACGGTACTTCAAGATCGGCATGCCACTTTTACTTGCGATTGCTATGATCGGAGCCATCTTTTTGGAGAAGAAAAATGTGAAAGTCGAGGCCCAAGAGCTCTTGGAGGTATTGCCATGGGCATTGGCGCTCAATGCTTTGGCGATGCTAGCTGGCTGGGCTACGGCAGGTATCTTCAGACTGGGTAAGCCTGCGCAGGTAACGCTGGGATTGGAGGTTGGGTTGCACAACAGTGGCTTGGCGATTGCCATCGCCACGAGCGCATTCATGCTCAACAATCCCACATTGGCGGTACCTGCATCCACTTTTGCATTGTTTAGTTTCTTCACAGCGGTGATATTTGGCTTTTTGGTTCAGGGCCGTGCGCTAGATTGGCGAGAAATGTTTGGCCTCAAAAGGAATGCCCAATAATGCAAAAACTGCAAGCATACCTGCACGTGCATTGGCGATGGATCATCGGCTTGGCTTTCCCATTGTTGAGCTTGGCGATGCACGCACACTTGTTTGAGCATCCCTTGCAGGGCATTCACGCTTGGCGACAATGCGAAACCGCAAGCAATATAGTGCTGTTTGCAACCCATGACTACAGTATCATGGACCCACACGTGTACAGCTTGGAATGGGAAGACGGCCTCAAACGTATGGAATTTCCGATCATGCAGTGGCTCTTCGGGAGGGCCATTCATTACCTGGGGCATGAAATCTTGGTCATGCGCTTGCTGAGTTGGCTCCTAGGATTTGTCACGATACTCGGATTTTTTAGGCTTACCGATTTGATCTTCAAGGATAAAGCACTTGCTGTCGCTGCTGCCTGGTGCTGGATGTTTTCACCAGTGATTTTCTATTATTCCATCAATCCATTGCCAGACAATTTTTCCTTGATGTTGGCTGTCTGGGGACTAGCCTTTTATATGCAATGGCACCGTGCCAAGCATTTGTGGGCAATGTTGGTCAGTTTTGCATGTTTGTCGCTCAGTACAGCAACCAAGCTACCGTTTGTGCTGCTATTTGCAGCACCATTGGGAGGACTTTTGGGTGAGTTGTTGCGCAATCGTGGCAGAAATCTCATTTCTTACCTGTCCATGGGAATGGCTGGTCTCTTGATCCTTGCACCAGCGCTTTGGTGGTATGCTTGGGTGATCCCGCAGTGGACCGGCAACGGGGTGATCAAGGGCGTTCTTGATACGGAAGTCGCAGACATCCCCGTGCTCATAAAGACGATTGGGAAAAATCTCCTTGTGATCTTGCCAGAGGTATTGCTCAACTATGCTTCAGTCCTCTTTTTTGTTTGGGGAATCTGGATTATCTGGAAAGAGAAGCTCTATCAGCATGTACTCTCACTACCTTTTGGCTTGATGGCTATGGCGATCTTTGCCTATTTTATCTATGAAATCAATATGATTTCATCGGTTCACGACTACTATTTGTTTCCCTTTCTGCCTGGGATCTTCATCCTAGTTGCTTTGGGACTGCATCGCCTACGCGATGCAGTTTGGCCATGGGTGCGCACATTGGCAATCGTGGCGCTCTGCATTCTCCCTGTGACGGCTGGCCTGCGGGCCTATACTCGCTGGGGTAGCAAGGGCATGCCCAAGGATTTGGTGGCCAATGAGGCGACGCTCCGTGAAGCTACGCCGACCGATGCACGCGTCATCTATGGCAATGATCTGAGTCCGCACATTTCTCTCTTTCACCTCCATCGCCAAGGTTGGACGCTGGACGAATCCGAATTCAACCCTGAAAAATTCAATGATTGGCTTGCCAAGGGCGCAGAATACCTCTATTCAAACGCACGAACCTTGGAAGAAAATGCTGTGGTGAGGCCGCACCTGGGAGAAATGGTGGGAGAGTGGGGCCAAACGAGGGTCTGGCGATTGCGCTAGCTTGCGCAATCGAACGAATTGCAAGGCAATTGCTCAAAAGCAAAGCAATAGCAATCTCAATAATGGGGGTGGAAAGCAGAGTTCATCAAGCCGGGCCAAACAAACCAAAAAGATCTGCTTTTACACGGTTGATGATGATGCCGAGGTGCTCAGGGTTGTCACGGAAATTGAGTTCGTCGATCACGATCTCCATTTTCTTGCCGAGGTTGTAGCTCTCGTACCATGCTTCATAGCGCTCATTGAGTCGGCGCAAATAGTCTAGGCGGATCGAATCTTCATATTCGCGGCCACGGCGCTGAATCTGATCGACAAGCGTGGGTATCGATCCCCGCAGGTATATGAGCATGTCAGGCGGTGGAATGAGTTCCAACAGATTGTCGAATAGCCCCTTGTAGGTCTCGTAGTCGCGCTTGGCCATCAATCCCATCGCATGCAGGTTGGGCGCGAAGATTTGAGCATCTTCATAGATCGAGCGGTCTTGCACGATGTTTTTGCCTTCCTTGCGGATGTCAATGATTTTTTGGAAGCGTTGATTGAGGAAATAGATCTGCAAGTTGAATGACCAACGTTGCATGTCTTGGTAGAAATCAAATAGATATGGGTTGCTGTCCGCATCCTCATATTGCGGCTCAAAACCCAGGTACTTAGAGAGCTGAGTCGCGAGTGTTGTCTTTCCAGAACCGATATTGCCAGCGATCGCGATGTGCATAGAGTGTGAAATTATACTTCCCCGCCAAAATAGGCAAGTTTTTTATAGCCTAATTTTGATCGCATGCGGCACAGTACCTCATAAGCGATCGTTCCAGCCTTTTCAGCGCCTTCTTGGAGCTTCAAATCTAGTTCTTTTTTATTCCCCATGTAGAAGTGATACTTCTCACGGGCATCTCCAAACCGTTCTATTAGCGCAAGGTACAATTGCTCCTTGGCCCAGCCATATCCCATGCCAGGCCTGAGGTAGGCCTCACGCAAAGACGCGGTCTGCTCAGTAGATGCAATCATGCTATAGAGCCGATAGACGATGCAAGTGTCAGGATCCTTGGCCAATTCGATGGAGGTATTGTCGGTCTGGATGCCATTCACACGCTTGCGGAGTTTCTTATCGTCCTCAAAGATATTGATGGTATTGCCATAGCTCTTGCTCATCTTCGTGAAGTTGCCAGCCTCATCTTTGTAAATGCCCGGCACGATTTGCACATGCTCATCAATGCGTGCCTCGGGAATGACAAATGTGTCGCTTCCAAAACGGGCATTGATGCGCTCAGCGACGTCGCGGGTAAACTCAAGGTGCTGTAGCTGATCCTTGCCCACAGGCACGATGTTTGCGTCATACAAGAGAATGTCGGCCGCCATGAGCATCGGGTAAAAAACAAGCCCAGAGGAGACGCTTCCGAGTTTTTCGACCTTGTCTTTGTAGCTGTGGGCGAGTTCGAGCCGACTAAACGGAAAGAAGCAAGTCAGGAACCACATGAGTTCTGTGACCTCTGGGATATCGCTTTGGCGATAGAAAAAGCCCTTTTCAGTGTCGAAGCCACAGGCAAGCCAAGCAGCGGCGGTTGCGTAGGTGTTTTCCATCAGCACCTCCGGTTCATGTACCGTGGTAAGCGAATGCAAATCGGCAATGAAAAAAAATGCTTCATTCCCTGGCGCATTTGCAAGCTCAATTCCTGGGAGGATGGCTCCTAGGATGTTTCCCAAGTGAGGGACATTTGTACTTTGGATTCCAGTCAGTATCCGTGCCATAGCGTTTTTACAAGGTTGCAAAGGTAGCAATAAGGGAGGAATTCGCAATGGATGCTAGAGAATGCGTCAGCGGGCGGTTATGGAGCGCCCAGTCGCGGAATTGGCCCGTTCCGATGCCTGCAATCCGTCTTAATCCCGTTTTTGTTTTGCATGCTCGAAGCTGCTATTGGCTACGACGATGCAACAATTTACTTAAGACAGCGGCCGCTACCGTTTGGCATTCATCGCACCAAAACCATATATTTGCAATATGCCAAAGGCAAAACAACTCATCCGCTTTGATTGGGCCCTGAAAAAAATCCTCAGGGACAAGGCGAATTTTGACATTTTGGAAGGGTTCTTGTCGGTCTTGCTTCAAGAAAATTTCAAGATCAAACAAATACTGGAAAGCGAAAGCAATAAGGAAACCGACGACGACCGTCACAACCGTGTGGATATTCTCGTCGAGAACAGCGACGAAGAACTGGTGATCATCGAAATTCAAAACAGCAAGGAATTCGACTATTTCCACCGAATGCTCTATGGTACTTCCAAAGCAATCGCGGAGCATATCAAGGAGGGAAAGCCGTATGCCGACGTGAAAAAGGTCATTTCCATCACCATTGCATATTTTGATCTAGGGCAAGGCATCGACTACGTCTATCATGGCACCACGAGCTTCAAAGGACTGCACAAACACGATGTATTGGCATTGGCTGAGAAGCAAAAAACGCTCTACGAAAAAACACATGTACACGAAATCTATCCCGAGTATTGGCTGCTCAAGGTCGATCAGTTTGATGACCGGGTGCACGACAAACTCGACGAATGGATTTATTTCCTCAAGAATGGGGAAGTCCTCAGCAATTTCAAGGCCAAGGGATTAAACCAAGCTCAAAAGAAACTCGACGAGATGTTGCTCTCGGAGAAGGATCGTAAAACCTACCGTGCCTACTTGAACCGCTTACGCGATATCGCGAGTGAGATGCACAACAAAAAGGCCAACATGGAGGAGCAAATGGACAAAGTGAAAGCCGAAGCCAAAATTGCACTGGAAAAGGCGCAAGGAGAAGTTGAAAAGGCGCAAGGCGAGGCGCAGAAGGCGCAAAGCGATCTTGAAAAAACGAGGGCCGAGGCACAGAAGGCGCAAAGCGATCTTGAAAAAACGAGGGCCGAGGCACAGAAGGCGCAAGGCGATCTTGAAAAAACGAGGGCCGAGGCACAGAAGGCGCAAAACGATCTTGAAAAAACGAGGGCCGAGGCACAGAAGGCGCAAAACGATCTTGAAAAAACGAGGGCCGAGGCACAGGCAAAACTTGAAGCCACCGTGATGGAGCTGTCCAAAAATGGTGTCTCTGAGGCCGTGATTGCGATTTCAACCCAGCTCAGTGAAGCACAGGTGATTGAGATTTTGAACAAATAGGAATTGTGAGAGGAAAGCGTTGGCATATTAAAGTTCCATCTCATTCCCCCTCCGAATTCGTCAGATTGTTTCAATGAGGATGATCATTTGAATTTGTTATGCATGCAGCCTATATTTAGGAATTCATCATGCAGAAAGGAATCCCAAGATGGCTATCAATCCCCTTGAAATAGATCCTGTGATCGGCTTTGCGATCCCGTTTTTCTTGATCTCTATTGCTGTTGAGATCTTGTTGCGTCGGCGAGCGCATCTACCTGCTTATTTACAGGGCGACGCTTGGGCCAGCATTGCCATGGGAGTGGGGAGTGCCATCATCAACCTCGGGTCCAAGAGTTTGGCATTTTTGGGCATGATGTGGCTCTATGAACATCGGCTTTTGGCGATTCCAAATACATGGTGGGTTTGGATGCTATTGTTTTTCGCAGAGGATTTTACCTTTTACTTGCATCACCGCAGTTGCCACGAGATCAGACTATTTTGGGCTGCTCATGTGAACCATCACTCTAGCCAACAATACAATTTGGCCATTGCGTTAAGGCAGAGTTGGGGCGAGCTCCTCCATAAGTATTTTTGGTGGATGTGGTTGCCTTTCATCGGTTTTCATCCGCTGATGGTGATCATGATGATGACCATCAGCCTCATCTATCAATTCTTCCTGCATACCGAGGTTGTGCGCCGATTTCCTAGGGTCATTGAGTTTGTCTTCAATACACCCAGCCATCATCGCGTACACCACGCGAAAAACGTGCGCTACTTGGACCGCAACCATGCAGGGATATTGATCATCTGGGACCGCCTCTTGGGTACACTCCAAGAAGAACGACCAGAGGAGCAAGTCGTCTATGGAATCACGACCGACATCCACACCAACAATCCCCTCAAGATTGCTACGCATGAGTATATACACCTGCTGCGCGATGTGGCGCGCGCACCTGGGCTGCGCGCGAAACTCATGTATGTCTTTGCGCCACCAGGATGGAGCCACGACGGCAGTACGCAGACTGCAAAGCAGATGCGTACGCAATCAGGGCCTGAGGCAAGGGCTTGCACGGCACAAAGAGAGAACACCACTATTCCAAAGCAATGAGCTGATCACCGTCCACGAAAATCTCACTATATTTAGGTAAGCACCACCCTTCATGTCAGAATATTACCGCAGCAGCTACCCTAAGCATTTTGTCCTCCCTGTAGAATTTGCCGAAGACGTTCCCTTGATCAACGGGATGATGAACGGCAAACCTGTTCGTTTTTTGTTTGACAGTGGTGCGCAGGATACGCTGCTCAATGTGCGTTATGTATCGCCCGAGTCAAGATCTGAGGGCAGTGGGATCAGGGGCGTAAGTGGCGAATCCCCAAGTTTTTATACGCAAATGGGGAAACTCGTTTTTGGCCCATGGGAAATGGAAATGCCAGAGGTGATGGCTGTCAATTGCGAACACCTTGAGGAAGAGCTAAACCTGCGTATCGATGGGATCATTGGTTTCAGGGCAATGATACATTTTGATTGGATGGTGGACTACCATGCCAAGGAGATCCATTTCTGGGACCGGGTAGATCGCTCAACGTTGGCGATTGCAGCCAAGGTACAATGCAGTTACCGCGGTCATCTGCCGCTGTTTGAGGCAACGATTGCTGGCAATACCTACAAGTTGATCTTGGATACGGGGGCATCGACGCTCGTTTTTGACGCACACAAAAGAGACCTGGTCCTCGCTGAGGTGGCTGACTTGGTGAGCGAGGAGATGGCAAGCTCCAGCCCAGTGAAAATACCCATTGAGACAGGCGTGCTTTCAGGTTTTGAGGTGGGCGGTTTGCAATGCGGCGCCTGCAAGATCAATTTTGCAGACCTCAGCTCCCTACGGCGACGCCTTGGGGAATTTGATGGAATCGTCGGGTTTCCATTGATGAGCAAATACCGCACCATAGTCACCTGGAATGGGGGAGGACTGATCCTGTTGGCTCCATTGCCATAAGTGACCTAGGGATTGATCTCCAGAAATCGCAGTTTCCAAGGCACATTCGCGCTTTGGATTCATCTTCAATTTGCCGAATATGCAGGGCGATGCGACACTATGATCACCGCTCAAGAAAACTTCATCCCATGAAAAACCTCCTTTTTTTCGCTTTGACCATCGGCTTGGTCTTCACATCCTGCCGACAGCCAAAACCAAATCCGCCAACCACCGACACGGGGGCATTCCCCAGCGCCTTTTACAAGAAATTGATCGGCACACTGGGCAATGATGCAATTACCTTGGATCTCAACCGTCTAGACGGTCAAGTCATCGGTAGCTACTACCTCGATGCGACGCCCAGGTTGCGCAAATTGCAGGGCACTTGGGCGGCAGATGGAGGGGTCAAATTGGAAGAACGGGATGAAGAGGGAAACCTCGTCGCGCGCATTGCGGGCCGATTTACCTCATCGACTGCATTTGAAGGCTTTCGGCGCGATGCTGCTGCAACACGGCCAGCTGATTACATGATACATGTCGAGGAAACCAAGGGGGGTGTGGCAGCGATTAAGTACACACATCACCACAAAGAAAATTGCGCAAGGCGCAAGCAGCCATCGAGCGAGCATCAGGACTACAACGAATCCAATAGCGATACCTTGTGTCCCTACATCGACATCCTCTTGGTGGAGGTGCAAACAGGAAAGGCAGCAATGGATGCCAAGATCAACCAAGCCATTGTCGATGCCGTATGCGGTGCTGACCCTGGCAAGGGAAGCCTCAAGGAATATTTGGGATCGATCGACGAGCTCACCGAAGACAGTTTCATAGGCTATCAACGCCATTGCACGATCGCCCACAGCAGCGACAACTTATTGTGCATCGCCATGGCGTCCACCGTCGATGACGGGCAAGCCTACCCGCAGCAAAGTGTTCAATTCCTCAATTTCGACCTCAAGACGGGCAGGGCGATCAAGCTAGATGACTTGATGCTGCCGCAGGCAGGCGACACCCTGTTGACGATGGTCGCCGCAAACTTGCAAAAAACGTATCAGCCCAGCGATGGCTGGGCCTTGATGCCCGAGGCTCTCATCCAAGATGCAAATTTCCAGTTGCACCGCACAGGTCTTGGCATTCTCTATGAAGTAAAGGAAAACGCGCCTGCCATGGCTGGCATGGCCCTGTTCACCTTGCCGTATGCATCCGTCAAGCACCTGATCAAGGAAGATGGATTGCTACCCCCCAATTGGAGGTAGCAATA
>JANORP010000361.1:0-6259 GCA_031415375.1 Bacteroidota bacterium
CTTCGATACTGCCCGCGGCAAGGAGCGGGAATGGGGGCATTCGAAGTCCCGAGGCGTCTGCGGCCTTGGGCCTTGGGACGATCGATCCTTTGGTGGTGGTAAGTGCAGGTTGTTTCGTTTGCCGGAAGCAAATGGCCTACTGTACTTCAGATGCAAGCCCATGTCATTTTAAGGAATAGGGATAACCCGAGGCGATGGCAAATCGGTCTCCTTTTGCAGTAGCCAAATGGTCGTGCCCTATGGCAGGATGTCGCGAACGCCAGCGACATTGGGCTTTAAGCCCCTGCCGCAACAATCGCCAGATCCATCAACAATGGATATACATCACATAAACAAATCCATCACCAGCACGAAGCCCCAACGCCCTCAAGAAAAGAGAGGAATCTTGCGCATTTGCCCATCACCTCCCCCAATTCACGTTTTTGTCGCATTTGTACCGAAGCTTGTCGCAAAATTGAAAGCCGATTCCCCGCGAGATCCCTTCCTTTGAAGCGATCTGGATGACGGTTCAAACGCGCAGAAACCAGATTGTAACTGCGCATCCACCTTGTAAACCCCATGAAAAAATCGACGGTTACTACGAATCGAATGTTTCTAAAATCACAATTTCCTATGAAAAGAAAATCAGTCCTTCTCATTCTATTGTACCTCGTCGCGCCCTTGTGGATGCTGGCCCAGCCTTGGCAAAATTCGGCATCAACGAACAACATACATGAAATCCGTCAAAATTTTGAGGCTTGGAAAGCCGCAACCCCCGGTTATGCTGCGCGCAAAGGTTGGAAATCCACCGCACGCTGGCTCTGGTTTCAAGAAAACCATGTCGATCAATCTGGCAATCCCGAGGTCGCAGCCCGCGGTGCCTACAACAACTTGCTCAATTATCTGGGAACTCAAAAAGTACAAATGGATGGTGGCAACTGGTCACAGATCCAGGTCAACAATGCGATCGGCAGCAATTTCGCGGGGCGCATTGCCTGCATCGCCGTCGATCCCACAGACACACTCATCGTCTATATCGGCACTCCCGATGGCGGAATCTGGCGCAGCACCACCGGCGGACTCGGCGGCTGGACGCCTCTGAGTGACCAATTGCCAAGCATCGGCGTGAGCACCATCGCCATCGACCCCGTCAATCCCAGCACGATCTATATCGGTACGGGCGACCGCGATCAAGGCGACGTGGGCGTGGCGAGTGACTCCAGAAGCGTCGGCTTGCTCAAATCGACCGATGCAGGTACTTCTTGGCTGCCCACAGGCATGAATTGGACCGTGCAGACTCCCACCAAGGTGAACAAGGTTTTGCTGAGCACCAGCGATCACAACACGCTCGTGGTTGCCACAAGCGCCCACATGCAAAAATCGACCGACGCGGGTGCCACATGGAGCACCGCAGCGACTGACATTTTCATGGATGTCGTGCAAGATCCCGCCACGCCCGTCAACTTTTATGCTACCTCTACCACCCAATTTTACCGTTCCACCGACGGCGGCAGCAGCTTCACAGCAGCTGGTGTGGGCTTGCCCAGCGGCGTCGGCGTGGGTCGCATCGCCATTGCCGCCAATGCCACCTACATTTATGCGATTGTCGCCGACCAAAGCGGCAACAACCTCGGCCTCTACCGTTCCAGTGACCAAGGCGCGACATTCAGCCCACGCAATACCACCACCACCCTCATCCACTACTCAGGCAAGTACAATCTCATCATTTGGACCAGCCTCACCAATCCCGACGAAGTCTATGCAGGAGCCGTCGTGCTCAACCGCAGCACCGACGGGGGGACTACCTGGACGATCAACCTCAATGGCAACTTTGTCGATCACCATGCCATCGCCAAGGTCGGCGGTGCCATCGCCGTCGGTGCCGATCAGGGCCTTTATTTCACCCGCAACCAAGGCACATCTTGGAGCCATCGCAATGCAGGCTTGCATATTTTCCAGCATTACCGCTTGGACGTCGCCAACAACCCCAACCATCGCCTCACCACAGGCGTGCAAGACATTGGCGGTTTGTATTATGCCAATGCACTATGGGGCACGGGCGTCGGCGGCGATGGCACAGGTGCTGCGGTCGATCAATTTGACGCCAACAAACTCTATTGCGTCAGCTACAATGCCATCCACGCTTCCACAGACGGCGGTGCGACATGGCCCCTCGGCAATATCAATAGCACCACCAGCACCGAACCCAACCATTGGGTCTTTCCTGTCGCAGCCGACCCCACCGTGGGCGACGGCCTGTATGCAGGTTATGTCAATCTCTTTCGCACCAGCGATTTTGGCACCACCTGGCAACAACTCTCCAACTTTGCCAATATCAACGTCAACAATGCAATTGTCACCATCGCCGTCTCACCTGCCAGCAACAAGTACATCTGGCTCTGTAAGAAAGACAGCATTTTCCACACCGTGGATGGCGGGTTCAACTGGACGAATGTCACGACAGGCTTGAGCCATGGCGGCAACCGCTTCAGTGACATTTGGGTGCATGGCACCGATGGCGACATTGCATGGGTATCGGTCGCTGGCTACAGCGCCGTCCACAAGGTATTTGAAACCACCGATGGCGGCGCGACCTGGACCAATATCAGCGCGGGCCTCCCCAATATCCCCGCCAATTGCGGCGTGCATTACCCCGGCAGTGCCCAAGATTTTTTCCTGGGAATGGACGATGGCGTCTATCACCGCAGCGCCATCACCGGGCTATGGACGCCTTACAGCAACCAATTGCCCAAATCGATTGTGACCGACATCGTGATCAACAACGCCTTGAGCATGGTTTATGTGTCCACTTTTGGTCGCGGCATCTGGAACTCCGCCCTTGGCCTCGTGAGCAGCCCCTCAGCACTTGCAGATCAGCCACAGATCATAGCCTTGCCCAATCCTGCCAGCGATCGTTTCCAATTGCGCTACGTCCTCCACGGCCAATCCCTAGGCGACATCCGCATGATCGACGCCCAAGGCAAACTGGTCATGGAGCACCACGTGCTAGAAAATGGCCCCGACCTGCAACTCGACCGCAACGATCTCCCCGCAGGGGTCTATTTCATCAGCCTTCGCACCGCCACAGGGCAACACACCACCCACTTGGTCCTGCAATGATCCACATTTTGCCGAATGCCCATCGGATGGTCTGATGTGCATTCGGCAAATGCATGGGCTGGGCTTTTTGATTGGCTTCGCTAGGGGTTTGATTTGATGATCGTCGAGAATCACAGAAACCCTGGTTTTTTGCAACAATGCAAAATTCAAAACATCACGAATCAGGCAAAATGAAATTTTCGCCACAAAATATCGGCATCACAGACAACTCGCACGATGCCAACCTGAGAATGATTGAATCTTTGTGATTTACATGCACTATGGCAACTAAGTTTGTACGACAAATTCGGCAACTCAATCAATTCGCGAGCCAGAGGCTCGCGATTCCGACAGCGTTGGAGCCAGAGGCTCCCGCTTCCATTGCCAAATTTGTTGTACACTGGGCCACCAATTAACCCCAAAAGAGTGGCAAATTGAAAGGGTTATTTAGAGGTGCCCGCAACATCACAACATTGATGTCCAATCTCTAGTCTCCAACCACAAACCTATCCCCCAACCTCAATGCCGATTCGCGCGTTTCAGCAACCCACCTGCCACGGCCGTGATCATGCCCCGGTGCAAGACTTGGCTGAAAAACGCATTGAGCTTGTTGATCATGCCGGGTACGACGGCGCGGCGGCGGCGAAACATCGCCCGCAGGCCGATACGTGCTACCTGCGCCGAACTCAAAATGCTCATGTCCATGACACCAGGCGTCTTGGCGTCGGCGACGGCGTTAAATTCGGTCGTCGTGATGCCGGGATAAAGGGTGGTGAGGCTCACGCCGCTGCCTTTGAGTTCATAGCGCAGCGCCTCTGAGAAGGACAGCACATAGGCCTTGGTGGCTGCGTAGGCAGTCACGTAAGGAGAGGGGAGAAAGGAGGCTGCAGAGGCCACATTGAGGATGTAGCCATGCCCGGCGGCGACCATCTTGCGTGCGCAGAGCTGGGTGAGGTGGGTGAGTGCGACCATGTTGAGCCGAAACATCTGCTCCACATCGGCCATGTCCATGTCCAGAAATTTGCCTTGCATGCCATAGCCGGCATTGTTCACCAATATTTCGGGGACGATACCGGCCTCCTCGACTGCACGCAGCACGCGCAGTGCAGCATACTCCGTGGAGAGGTCCATTGCCACCACCAAGACTGGGACCCCATGCTGGGCGACGATCTCTGATTTGAGCTCGTTCAAGCGGTCCAATCGCCGGGCGACCAGCAGGAGTGGGTAGCCGAGTGCTGCCAGTTGGCGTGCGATGTCCAAACCGATGCCGCTGCTAGCGCCAGTCACAATTGCATATCCAGTTTTCATGTTGCGGTTGATTGTCTCACCGATGACAGGCTACCCCAAGTCTGCAGCGCCATCGGTTCAGTCAGCAATCGCCATCTCGCGCTTTTGCGCATGCTCAGGTTGCTCGACGCGTTTGATCGGCAGCGCGATGCGGTGGTGGTGCAAATAGTTGGAACTTAGATTCCAATCCTCATAGTAAGTGCCCCAAAGGCGATCATAGATGCTGAAGGCTGCCGCGTGGTTGATCAAGTTGCCACGCTTGCAGTGGTGCAACTTGTGGGCATGGTTGTCCATGAAGAGGTATTTGAGCCAGCCGATATTATAGGTCACCGAGGTGTGGTCGGTCGCTTGGAACATCAGGATGAGCACATAGGCCGACCAAGTCGATGCCAGATCCATCCCCATTACGTAGGAGATCACGATCAGGGAAGGCTGAAACTGACTGATCGCAGTATCGACCAGCGAACTTTGGTTGCCTCTCAGGAAGTCGAGCTCGGTGACACTGTGATGGGCAGCATGTTTTTTGCGGTAGTATTTGAGGATAGGATGGTTCCCACGGCTATGACTCATAAGCCGATGAATCCAGTAATAGGCGAGGTCGGTCAGGAACGTCGCACCGATGATAAGCCACCAGTTGTTGTAGTGTTGGCCATAGAGAGGAATGTAGGAGAGCGCCCACCAGCCGAGGGTCACAAATCCTCCTCCGACCAAGATGCCCTTGAAAAACAGCATCCACAGCCCGTCTAGAAACTCCTTCATCACATAATTCGGGAGTTGGATGGAGGCATTGCGTCGCTCTTCGATGAGCGTGAAGGGGATGAAGATCAGTGACACGACTAGAAAGGCGATCGCTACGTTCAGCGGCGTAACACCAAAGATCGCGGTCACCAAAATGAAGGTAAACGGGGTTCCCAGGTGCCCAAAAATGCCATAGAGCACATTCCCTTTCTGTTCTTTGGGGATTTGCGGAGGTGGAAGCGTGATAAACGTTGGAGCCATAAAAGGGCAGCAAAAGTAATTTCTATCGCGGGACGTAGAAGCTTGCCCCTTAATTTAGGAAGCAATTGTACAACTTCTACGAATGCGATATGAAGGTAATAGTTTTCATTCGGTTTTTTACAAGACCGTGGATAAATGGCCTACGAAATCCCGATCAATCCCGCAACTCGACAAGATTCACGCCGATTGTCTGCATGACGACAGTGCCGAAAATCGACCCTATGGACGTTCAGGGTGGTATTATTGCTCCCGTCCAACCGCCAAAATCAACCGATGACTTTGCTCATGTTGAACTGCCTATGTGGAATCGTTATATTCAGCCTTTATTCTGATTTTCTCACAGAATCTAACACCCGCATGCGCCATTCAATTTCATTCTTTCGTATTTTTTGTACTCTGATACTGCTGATGGCCCTTACAATGAGGACGCACGCACAGATCCAAGTGACGCCTAGCAACAATGCGGCGGCTTTGGTCAATCAACTCATTGGCCCTGGCATTGCGGTTTCCAATGCCACCATCAATACCCAGCTCAATGCAGCAGGTACCTTCATGAGCAATGGCTCCAACATCGGTCTGCCAGCAGGTGTGCTCCTCACCTCGGGCGACGTCGCAAATGCTGTCGGCCCCAACATCTCCACGGGCATTTCTACCAGTCACTTTTCTGCAGGCGATGCCCAGCTCGACGTCTTGACGGCCCCTTTCCTCACTGAGGATGCATGCATATTGGAGTTTGACATGGTGGCGATCTGCGACACCATCCAGATTTCCTATGTCTTTGGGTCAGATGAGTATGATGAATGGGTTTGCTCTGACTTTACAGATGCCTTTGCATTTTTCATCTCCGGCCCCGGCATCGTCGGTACCCAAAACATCGCCGTGATTCCCAATTCCA
>JANORP010000362.1:0-2499 GCA_031415375.1 Bacteroidota bacterium
CGAGGACGCCCCCGCCTCTGTTGTTTCTTTTTCCTTCTCTTTCTCTACCAATTTTTGATTGGTGGACTTTCCAAAAAAAATCCGCTCCCTGGTTGGAAGCGGATTTTTGGGGCACGGGGCCTTGTTTTTATTTCGGGGATCAGCCTTGGCTGCGTACCCAGGCAATTTTGGCGCGCTCTGCGTCGTCATTGCTCATGTTGAGGCTTTCGGCGAGTTCAAAGAGTTCTTCTTTGGTGGTGTCGAGGCTCAGGGCTTGCTCCAACATGTGGACTTTGGCTTGCTGCTCCAACTCGGCCTTGCGGTTGCCCGACACGCCTAGCATGTCGGCATATTTGCCCATCATTTCGACTTCCTTAGGGTGGATTTCGTAATCGACCATCACGATGGCCCAAGCAAACATATAGATGGTGTCGCGCACGCCGTCCTTGACCATTTCGCAATCGACTTTGGAGACAGGGTCGCTGGCGATGATGTCGTGGATGGAACCTGCGTCGGTCGGCACGATGGATTGGAAAAACTCGATTTCTTCATCTTGAATCACGCCGTCTGCGCTGGCGAGGTCGGCGAGGATGCGTGCAAAAACTTTTTTGTCGTGGCGATCGACAATCGGTGAGCGCTCGATTTGGGCCTCAAACGGAGTTTTTTGGCGGGCAGCTGCGGGTGCGGATGGTTTGCCCCATTCGCCTGTAGCGGCATTGAAGTCAAACTGGGTACGCACGGTCTTGAAGGCTGCGACGACAGCCTCTTCGATCTCGTCTTGGCTGGGCGCATTGCTGTTTTGATTGGCTGAGCGTGTGTATTCGCTCGCGGCTGTGCTCGTGGCTGCACGGGCAGTGCGGCCGAGAAATCCGCTGCCAAAAAGGCTGCCGACCATACGGGTGATGGAGGTACGGGCCTGCTGCATCGCAGTGCGCTTGACCGACCGACCGATCGACGAGCCGATCGATGAGTTGCGGCGAATGGCGCCCTGTGCCGTGATAAAGTTACCTGAATCAGGCTGTTGGAATTCGACGAAGACCCTAGAGCCTTGGACTTCCTCATGCACGATGAGGGGCTTAATGAGATTGTAGGTGATATCCATTTTTTGACCTTAATTTCGGATTTTGCGCAAATATAGTGGTTCTTATGGGATAAATGACAATTGGCTTCGCCGAAGATGGGATTGATCATGGACATGCGATCTGTACTGGGAGAAGGAAAATCTAGGACTTGTGCGTAGATTTGGGAAAATCATGTCATAGCTATGGAAAGTCTGTTTGGAAACGTACGCACAGGTGCCGTAGGGGCAATACTGGATGAATATGAGCGCGTGATCGCCGCCTTGAAAGTGGTGATCGCGCCAATCTCAGATGCGGCCTTGGTGGCAGTGGTCGATCCTGACACGGAAGACCCCAATTGCAAATCGATCCAAGCGGTCATGGCCCATGTGGTGCGCTCGGGCTACACCTACGCAATCGTTATCAATTCATCAAAAGGGCCGATTGCGCCGTTTCATGACCGAACTTATCGCCAGCGTGCAGCCGACTTTATGACCGACCTCGATGCGATGTTTGCGTTCAATGTGGCTTCGCTCTCGCAGTTTCAAGATGCTGAGCTGGAGGAATATGATGTGGACAAAAAGCTGCTGGTGCCATGGGGACAGCGCTATGACATCGAGCAATTGATGGAGCATGCAATCGTCCACATCCTGCGCCACCGTCGGCAAATAGAACGGTTTCTGAGGATTTTGGAGGTTGAGGGTTTATTATATTGACCATTAGAAGATGATGACTACTTTTCCTTTTCAAGTGATCGATTGGTCCACGGTTGCAGCCACTGTCTCTGCTGGCACGACGGGTGAATCGCAAGTGCAAACGGTACAGTTGGATGGCTTGCGTTTGCGGATTGTCACATACAGCGCGGGTTATCTTGCGGATCATTGGTGCCAAAAGGGGCACATCGTGCACTGCTTGGAAGGCGCTTTTGTGACTGAGGAGGAAGGCGGTGGCTCCACATTGCTAGAACAAGGGATGACGTATGTGGTCTCAGATGCCATGAGCTCGCATCGCTCGTTTTCTGAGGGCGGGGTGAAACTGCTGATCATCGATGGGCAGTTTTTGGGGGGAAGCCTTGAAGGGTGAGCCTCCGGCTCACGCAAACCACGATTGCCAAATTTGGCTTTGCTGCACACGTTTGTTGCGCAAGTTTTGCGGCTGCTACCTTTTGCGACTGCCTCCTGCCTACATTCAAGCCCTTCGGGCACGGTAGGTTTTCAAAATGCATCAAATGATTTGAGTGTATGACATTTTAGGGGAGAAGCTATCGACCGTTTCCTCCGGCAATTTCGCCTTGTAGTCGTTGATGTTGAGCCGTTTATGCCAGATGCAAATGCCTGTCCCGCAGAAGGCGGGGGTCAATGGCCCTGCGGCCCCCGCCTTGCTGCGGGACTGGCAGAGGCCGCGGGCTCGGGATTGCAAGCTTTCATCCGATCACTGATTTGATTTGAACCCAATAAAAATG